>CAZDTG010000013.1:0-1335 GCA_964508005.1 uncultured Steroidobacteraceae bacterium | reverse complement strand
GGACGATCGCCGGGCCCGTGGCATTGAGCTCCTGGAGGCTGACTTGGCGACCGCCATGGTCGCGAAGGCGGAAGGCTGGGGCCATCGTGCCGGCCCGCAGCGCTCGTCTGGAGACGGCTGCCACCTCCATGGCGATTACCGCCATCTGGTCGGCGTCCAGTTTCGGTAGGACTGACAGATGGGGTTCGATCTTGGGCATATCCGCCTCCGTTCGTACGCGACTACACGCTGACGGAAGATAGCCATTACACAGCGGCCGCAGTAGTGGCGCAGCGGATATGGCTTATGCCAAAGGCTTTGAAGTCGGTTCCTGACGGTTATTTGATTTGTTCCAATTCGTTGGTAGAAGGGGCAAAGAGACATCCGGCTTATTCCAGTGGAGCGTTAAATGGACAGACTTTCGGCATTGGAGATCTTCGTGCGCGTCGTCGATACCGGCTCGTTTTCGGCCGTGGCGCGGCATCAGCAAATCGGGCAGCCGGCGGTGTCCAAGGCTGTTGTCCAGCTCGAGGAGTGGCTGGGAGTCAGCCTGCTCATGCGCTCGACGCGCAGTTTGGTCCCGACCGAGGCCGGCCGGGTTTTCTATGAGCGTGCGAAGCGGACGATCGAGGAGGCCCACGAGGCCGTGATGGCGGCACGCGGGAACGCGCACGGCCTCTCAGGTAAGCTTCGCGTATCGACATCGGTTTGCTTTGGACGACTCCATGTCATTCCAAAGTTGTCGGTGTTCCTGGCTGAGCACCCTGACCTCGACATTGAGCTTGTCCTCGATGACCGTCATTTGGATCTCGTCAATGAGGGTATCGATGTTTCGCTGCGCATGGGGGCGATGCCGGATTCGAACATGACCGCGCGCCGGATCGCGGAGGGTCGCCGCATCGTTGTGGCCACTCCTGCGTATCTTCAGCACCATGGGACCCCCACGTCCCCAGGCGATCTGGTCAGCCATCATGCGGTGATTTACACGCCGGGCGGCGCAGGCCAGCCCTGGACGTCATGGACCTTTCGAAAGGCCACCGCAGAGGTTTCGGTCGTTCTCCGAGGGCGGTTGAGAGTGACCGCTGCCGAGGGCCTGCGGGAGGCGGTGAATAGCGATATGGGGTTGGCGGTGACCTCGGAGTGGAATTTCTCGCCCGAGCTGAAATCCGGAAAAGTCGTCGAGATTTTGGAGGACTGGACCTTGCCGCTGACCAATCTGTCCGCCGTTTACCCCACCGGCCGCCTCGCCAGCACCAAAGCACGCGCGTTCGTTACGTTTGTCGAGCGGTTCATGGGTGGCCTGCGCTCGGTTTCGCCGGAGCGCGAGCTCACGTTTACCAAGAGCGTTCGAGAAGG
>CAZDTG010000012.1:0-49646 GCA_964508005.1 uncultured Steroidobacteraceae bacterium | reverse complement strand
TGATTGGAGTCGAACTTGACGTCACCGAAATGCTCGCCCGTGCGTGGATCGATCTCGGCGAGATAGGACTCCGCCATGTTGACATCCTTGCCGCCGGTGACGACGTAAAGACGGTTGCGGGGCGCGTCGTACCCGATGGAGTCCGCCCCGGGGACGAGCTTGACGGTGCCTGTGACCTGGTAGGTCTGCCCATCGAGCATCTTGCTCATGCCCGCGCCGCTGTCGGTGACCAGCAGGCGATTCCGGTCGGGCATGTAGAAGACGCTGTGCGGCGTCTCGACGCCTGTCACCGTCTTCACGTGCTGCCCGCTGCGCAGGTCGAACACCTCGAGCGTGCCGTGATCTTCCGCGGCCAGAAACAGGCGGTTACCCGGGAGATCGACCGCGAAATGATCGAAGTCTCCGCTGTAGCCGGGGAGCTCGGTGCGCCCGATCAGACGCAGCGGCGCGCCGTCGGCCGCGGCTGCCGGATCGAACAGTTTGGCCGCCGAGGGTATCTGCCGCGCCAGCTCATCCCGTACCTGCTCGGCCTTGCGCTGCAGGGCCACCTTATCGGCACCGGCCTTGTAGGGGTACACGATGCCGATCGCGCCGATGCCCTCACCGGCCGCGTTCTCGAATTTCAGCTCCGCCTCGAAGCGGTCGCCGCTCTCATTCACCTCCAGGTTGGGCTTACCCGTGTTGACGACCCGCATGTCGTCCTCGTCGGCCTTCTTGCCGATGCGCCCGATGTTGGAGGCGACGATCACGTTGTCGTGCGTGCCGGGAATCGTCGCGTGCATCGCCATGATCACGATATCGGGATGCCGGTCCAGAGCCTCGTCAAGGAGTTTCTGCGCGTAGCTGTCGAGCGGCACCCGGGCGTCGGCCTGCGCGGGCTCGAGGAGATTGCGGGCGTGTGAGATCCGCTTGGCGAGCTCGTCGCGAACGCTCCGCGCTCGCGCCTCCAGCGCATGCGTGTCGGTTCCGGCCTTGTAGGCGAACTCCACGCTCAGCGCACCCAGCGTGCGCGCCGAGGCGTCCTCGAGAGGCAGCTCCACCTGGAAACGATCGCCACTCACTCCGGAATGGGGCTTGCCGCTGCTGACGACCTGGAGCTCGCCGGCATCCGCCTTGCGACCCAACTGGGCGGCGTCCCGGGACGCGATGATCATGCTTCCGGGCTTGCCGGGCGGCGTCACGTACATGGCGAGTCCGAGAAGCTCGGGGTGTCGCGCGACCTCCCTGTCGACCAGCGCCTGCGCATAGGACTTCTGCGTGCCCGGTGAGCTCTGCGCATGAACCGACACAGCGAGCGCCCCGGCGATCAATACCCCGACTAGATGTTTCATCCGGATCCCCCCAATTGGTTGCCGCACTTTATAGCGGCAGAGCCTTACGCAATACTGAAACGAACCTGAACAGTCGTTCAGCCGGCCACCCCGGTCCGGCGCCGGGCCCGCAGCGCTCCTCAGCGGCGGCTCCTGAACCGGAATTCAGGTGCTCGGTGCCGGCGAGCGACGGTCGTATACTGCCGGTGGGGGACGACTGCGTGCCAGGACGGCCGTTGCGGAAGGGGGCCTCGCCTCATGAAGGTTCTGATCGTCGAAGACCAGCTGCGCCTCGCGCACCTGCTCAGGCAGGGACTCGCGGAGCGTTCCTACACGGTGGCCTGCGCCCGCACGTGCGGAGAAGCCCGTGACGCGCTGTGTGAGACCTCCTACGACCTCATCATTCTCGATCTGGGCCTGCCGGACGGAGACGGTCTCGATCTGCTGCGGGAGTGGCGCAAGAGCGGCTTCAAGGAGCCGGTTCTCATCCTGAGCGCGCGCGATGCCGTGCAGGACCGGGTGAAAGGCCTCGACCTCGGCGCCGACGACTACCTCTCGAAGCCCTTCAGCTTCGAGGAGCTGTTGGCCCGGGTGCGCTCGCAGCTGCGCCGCCAGTCGGAGGTGAAGGAGACGGTGCTCGAGTATCGCGGCATGCGCCTCGACCTGCTCAACCACACGGCACACATCAACGGCCAGCCCGTCGATCTCACACGGCGCGAGTTCGCGCTGCTGGAGATCTTCATGCAGAGTCCCGGCCGCATCCTCACGCGAACACTGATCTCGGAGAAGATCTGGGCCTCGCATTACGACGTCGATACCAACCTGCTCGATGTCTACATGAGCAGGCTGCGGGCCAAGCTCGAGAAAGCCCACGACACACCGCTCTTCAAGACGGTGCGCGGTGTCGGTTACCAACTCCTATGAAGTCGATCGGCATGCGCCTGGCGGCGTGGTACGCATTTGCCGCGACCCTCACGCTGGCGTGTCTGTTCGTCGTCGGCTACCAGTTACTGCAAACCTACCTCATCCATGGCCTGGATCTGCTGAACACCGCCGAATTCGAGCAGATCCGCGCGCGCCTCGGGCCCGACTACAGGACGCTGGATGCGAAGGTCATCAACCAGCGCATCCGCGAGACGACGGAATACGCATCCGTTCTGTTCTACATCGATATCCACAGCATCCAGCACGGCACGGTCTTCTACTCGAACAACCTCAAGGGCCGTGCGATACCCGATGTGAAGGGCAAGCACCAGTACGACGCCGCTATCGATGGCGTCGGCCAGCTGCGGGTCGCGGAGTTCGTGCTGCCGCCGTTTGACGTGACGATCGCGACCTCGGCCAGCCAGGTCCTCAAGGTCATGGAGGGCTACGTCGAGGTCTGCGCGGCGTTGCTGGTTTGCATGCTCGTCGCGAGCATCGCGATGGGCGTCGTCCTCAGCCGGCTTGCCTTGCGGCCGGTGCGGCTGATTCGGGAGACCGCGAATCGCATCGGCTCGGACAACCTGAGCGAGCGCATCCCGGTCGCGCAGGTCCAGGACGAGATTTCCGATCTGGCACGGCTTCTCAACCAGATGTTCGACCGGCTCGAGTCCTCGTTCAACCAGATCCGCCGCTTCACCGCGGAAGCCTCCCACGAGCTGAAGACACCCCTGTCCCTGGTGCGGCTGCAGGCGGAGAAGCTCCTCGTCACCGGCAATCTTTCCGCGGCGCACGAGGAGGCGGTGCAGATGCAGCTCGAAGAGCTCGCAACTGTCAGCCGGATCATCGAGGAAATGCTGTTCCTGTCGCGAGCCGAAGCGCACGCCATCACGCTCGATCTGCAGACGCAGGATCCGCTACGCTTCCTTCAAGTGTTCGCCCAGGATGCGCGCGTGCTGGCGGAGCATCACGGGCGGCAGCTCGTTGTGACGCGCGACGGCGAGGGCACCGTCGCGTTCGAGGAGAAGCGCATCCGTCAGGTTCTCCTGAATCTGCTCGCGAACGCGCTCAATGCCTCACCCCGCGACCAGGTGATCACGTTGCATTCCTCCATCGGCAACGGCATCTGGCGCGTCAGCATCGAAGATGAGGGCCCAGGGGTTCCGGCCGATCAGTGCGAACGGATCTTCGAGCGCTTCGTGCGGCTGGACAATCGCGGCGCCGAGGACAGGGGCAGCGGGCTGGGATTGGCTATCTGCCGCAGCATCATCGAGTTGCATCACGGCTCGATGTGGGCGGAGGCCGGCAAGGGCGGGCGAGGACTGCGGGTGATTTTCGAGATTCCGGCGACGGCATCCGCGCCGGAACCCACGAAAAGCGCTCCGGGCCGCGAACGGGCACCCGTCCAGCTCGCCTGAGGCCCCGCTTCAACCGAACCGGGCCAGCGCGATGAGAGTCAGGGTGACCGTGATCGCTCCGCCGATCCGGGTCGCGATCTGCGCGAAGGGCATGAGCTGCATCCGGTTTGCCGCCGTCAGGATGGCGACGCTCCCCGTGCCGCCCTGCCCGCAGTGACAGGCATTCACGATCGCCGCCTCGATCGGATACAACTTGACACGAGGGCCGACCAGGAACCCGGTTCCAATCAGGGTCACAACCGTCGCGACGATCGTAATGAGGTTCGCCGGGGCGAGCGCCGCGATCAGCTTGTCCCACGGAGTCATGGCTACGCCGATGGCGAACAGCAGCGGATAGGTGACTGCCTTTGCGAAGAACTGGTACACGAAGAACGACCCCTGCTGCAGGCGGGGCGTCACCGCCGAGGTGAGCTTCACCAGGACGGCCAGGAACAACATCGCCACCGGCGCGGGGAAGCCGGTCGTCTTCTGCGCTACCAGGCCGAGAAGATACAGGGATATGGCCGTTATGCCGGCCGCGGCGATGTGACTCACATCGGCGTGGGGCGTTCCCGTTTCCTCCCCATGCAAGTCGGCCTCATCATGCTCATCGGGCTGCAGGCGGCCTTCGCCCGTGAGCCCCGGTCGCTTGCGGCCGAGGAGATTCAGCCCACCGGAGATGACAATCGCCGTGAGGCTGCCGAACATGACGGCGGGCAGCACCTGTGCGAACAGCTCGCCGTCCGGCTGACGAAGAATAGCGGAGTAGCCGAGCGACAGGGGGATGGCGCCCTCCCCTACACCGCCAGCCATGACAGGGATCACCACGAACAACAGTGCATGGCGGACGCCAAGGCCCACCAGGGCGCCGACCGCCGTACCGACGAACAAGGCGGCCACGGAGCCGGCGGCCAATGGTATGAATACCTTCAAAAACCCTCGCAGCAGGACCGTTCGGTCGATGCCGAACACACTGCCGACGATGATCGCGGTGATGAACAGGTAGAGGAAGTTGCTCTGCCTGGTGAAATCCGTGACCGCCTTCACCAGGCTGGCCGGAATGACATGGTAGTAGGCGAGGCAGGATGGCAGGAACGTTGCCAGGATGGCCGCTCCGCCGATGCTCCCCAGCACGGGTACCCGCTTGCCCAGCTCGCCGCATGTGAAACCGAACACCGCGAGCACCGCAATCATCATCGGAAGATCGGTCGGAACGGTCTTCGTGCCGATGAAGTAGCCGATGACTGCCAGCAGCACCACGTAGACCGGCAGCGGCAGGATGCCGATCTGGATCTCCATGAGGCGCCACCACCGGTTCGCCGATCCCGATCCGGCGGCTGCGGAGCGGCTCTTGTCTTCCGGGGCGCCGGCAGCAGCGTGCTGCGGCGAGGCGCGCGGAACTGCGTCTCTCATGTCATCTCCATGTCCGTGCTCAGAAGGCAACCGCTACGGTGCCGTAGACGAAGCGCCCAATCGGGGAGAACGTAGAGATGTCCGCGTTGTTGTCCACGAAAGCGCGCGGCGCGAGCGGTGGCATGCGGTTCGCTATGTTGTTCACACCCACCGCCAATGTGAGCGTCCTGGCTTCTTCGCTGCGGCTGAAGTGCCAATCATACGCGCCACGCAGATCCCATGCAGTGTAGCTGGCGACGGGAATCGGCGGACTGGAAGTTCCGTTCACGCCGGTGTCCTCAGTCCCCGAGGCGTAGGTATTGTGCACCGTGACATCCACGTCGTGGTAAGTCCAGTCCAAAGTCGTGAAGAAACGATACGTGGGCAGTGTCCCGCCGAATCCGCCGCTGGCGCCGGCGTTGTTCGTCTTGCCGGCGTACTGCAGGAAGGGGTGTCCGGGCTGATCCTGGAAGTTGAAGGATTTGAAGATCGCCCCGTTCGTGGAGATGGTGAAGGTGCCGTAGCTCGTCCACGGCAGAACGTAATCGGCAGCGATGGTGTACGAGCGCTCCTGCAGCACCGCCAGGTTCTGGAACTGGTCGATCACGTACAGCCGGTTCGCCTGACCGGGACTGCCCTTGCCCGTGGTGGGGTCGGTCAGGAACCGCTGCAGGTCGCCGGGGTTCACGAACGGCTGGCTCGCGCCGGGGGCGCCCGGGAAGTTATCGACCGCGATGTTCTTGAAATACGTGGATGCGGCGCCGAGCTGGTTGACGCTCCCCAGGATGTTGTTGAATCCGATGCCGCCTGCAAATCCATAGAGGTTGATGGAGGAGAAGTCGACGCTGGCCGACAGCCCGGGCACGAACTGCGGCTGGAATACGAGCCCGATCGAGCGCGATACCGAAGTGGCGGGCTTCAGGTTGGGATTGTTGCCATCCTCGCCGTTGAACGGCAGGCCGGAATAGCTCGGACGGCCGAACACCCCCGCAATGACCGCTTCGCCCACTTGCCGGGTGTCGATCGGGCCATGCTCGGCGTACAGCGACGGCGCGCTGAAGGACTTCGAGTAGTCGCCCCGGAAGGTGAGCTGCTTGTCGAATGGCCGCCAGCGGAAGCCGAATTTGGGAACAGCCGAGCTGCCGGCGTCGCTGTAGCGTTCCTCGCGGCCCGCCAGGGTGATATCGAATGACCGCAAGCCCGGCATGCTCCAGTCGCCATCGGTGACCGGAATGCGCGTCTCCGCGAACACCGCGCTGATGTTGCGATTCGAGGCGAACGGGTCGAAATTGAAGCCCAGGGCCCACAACTGGGCATTTCCACTGGTCAGGTGTGTCGCCGGATCGGTCACCCTGCCATTCGCGTCCGCGTGTCCCGAGAGTGCCTCGCGCCGCCAGGACGCACCGACCGCGAGATCGACGTTTCCGGCAGGCAGCTCGAACACACTGCCGACCACCTTGCCGTCCCAGGAGGCGAGCTGGCTGACGGCATGGATGCGCTCGGTGCCGTACAGGTTGGCCAGCGACGCCGGGCTCAGTCCGGCGGTACGGGCGAATGGATCGAGAGCGGGCTGCAGGACGAGACCATTCGCCTTGGAACAGCACCCGTAGACCCGGCTGTAGGCGCCGCCGGTCACGGGATTGCCGTTCGCGTCATAGCCGCCCGCGACCGCCAGCGGCAGGTTCGGTTTGTAGAGGAGGTTGCCGACATTTTGCTGGAAATCGCTCTCGCTGTAGACCACCCCGGTCTCCCAGTGCCAGTTGCCCCACAGCTTGCCGCGCAACCCCAGTGTCGCCCGCGAGGCGTCCGTGATGTTGTTGATGGTCCTCGGGTCGTTGAGATCGGCGAACGTCACTCCGGAAAAATTCGTCGTGAGGGGATTGAACGGCGCTCCCGCAGGCACCGTGAGGCCGGCGTACGAAGGCAGCCACTGGGTGAAGCTCTTGCTGCGCGAGTACAGCACATCGCCGAACAGCTCCACGCTGTTGTCGAACAGCTTCTTCGAGAGAGTCGAAACGAACGACTCCTGCTCCTGGCCGAGAAGCAGGGTCTGGTAGGGCGATACGTCGAATGCACCGGCGACCGCGCCGGGCGTCGTGGGGAGATAGGTTCCGTTCGCGATCAGCTGAGCGAGCGAGGTGGCGGTCGCTGCGCTCCCTGTTGGATTTGCCTGACTCGGCGAGCTCAGTCCCGGCGCGAGGATGGCCCCGGGGCTGAGGCCCCCTGCCGCCACGGTCCCGGGAAGGCTCGAAGTCCTGCCATATAGCGGGCTCGTGAACGAGCGCGCGCTCTGGAAGAGCGGATTCGACTTCGAGTAGCTCCCGGTCGCGCTGATCTCGAGGCCTGCGATTTCCGTTCCACCGCTCAGGTAGGCGGAGCGCTCCCGGTAATCGCCGCTCGCCGAGCCGAAGCGGCCGCCCGCCTTCACGCCCTGCCAGTCGGACTTCGTGATGAAGTTGACGACACCGCCGATGGCATCGGAGCCATAGACGGACGAGGCTCCGTCGGTGAGCACTTCGATGTGGTCGATGGCCGCGGCCGGGATCTGGTTGACGTCGACGAAATTCTTGCCGTTGGTTCCGGCGACGGCATGGATCGCCACCCGCCGTCCGTTGATGAGCACGAGAGTCGGGAGGTTGCGCAACTGCAGCTGCGAGCCGCCGCCGGTTCTCTGATTGTCATTGTTGGCGTTGGTCGTTCCGGCGTTGCTGCGGCCTGCGAACGCAGGGACGGCCTTGCGCAGAATCTCCAGCGCGTTCGTCGTGACCCCGGCCTGCTCCATCGTCTTCTGGTCCAGTGTCACGATGGGGACCGCAACTTTGTCCGGCGGCGTCGGCAGGAGGGTTCCCGTGACGACGACCTCGGCGAGTTTATCCTGATCCTGCGTGCTCGCGCTCTCGTCCGCGGCTTGCCCCCGGGCCTGCGCGGCACAGATGAGACCAATGGCCGACAGCAGAATGACCTGTGCTTCGGAAATCCGGCGTGACCGGTCCTTCATAGTTCTTGCCCCCCTCGGTTGGACCTGCGGCTCCGACCCTACACGCCCAACCTAAACAGATTCTGAATCGATTCTGACGCCCTTTTCAGGTTCGCGCTGGGCGGATAATAGCGTTCGGTACATTTTTGTTTCCCCCCTCGTCGCCTTCTTCGGACGTGTCGCAGCCTTATCTCTCCCGGCCGGAAAAAGGTCAACGCCCGTTGACGGCGGTCCCGCAGGCACTGCCGAATGTGGCTACTACCGTGCGATCCGCGATCCGGTTTCCGGCCTGCCGCGGGTCACGCCGGCAAGGTCGTTCGGCGCTCACTTGACCGGTCGAGCGCTCGCCGTGCGGCAACGCGGGGCGGCGATGCATCCCGTGCAAGCGGTGCAGCAGCGGCGGTCGCGCGGTTCGCGCGTGCGACGGATTTCAGGAGATCCTCCGCCACCTGATTCATGCGCCGCCGCTTGGCGCGTGCCTCGCTCCCCAGGATCTCGAGCGCCATCTCCCTGCTCAGCCGCAGACGCTCCATCATCAGGCCTATGGCCACGTTGATCGCGGGATTTTCGTGCAATTCTGTGGAGAGCCCGGGCGGGCCGCTGACTGATGACATGGCGCTCACCGTTTTCGCACTACGGACAAGAGGCGCGGGCCGGGAATGCGCAGCCCGCGCGGGGTGGGAGTGACTCATCAGGCGATTTTGCGGTCAGCATCGCCGCTGTTGCGGCCCAGGCGCTCAATCGCCTGAGCAACGCCTGCGCCGTAGGCCGGATCGGCCTTGGTGCAGTTGGCGATGTGGCGCTCCTGGATGTGTCTGGCGGCTGCGCCGACCTGGCGGGCCGTATTGTCGAACAGCGCCTGGCGCTGCGCGGCGTTCATCTTCCGGAAGAGGTCACCCGGCTGCTGATAATGGTCATCGTCGAGACGATGGTCCCAGTGGGCCGCCGCCCCGTCGATGGCCAACGGCGGCTCGTTGAGCTGCGGCTGGTCGGTCCACTCGCCGCGGCTGTTGGGGAAGTAGGTCGGCGTTCTGCCGAGATTGCCGTCCGTGCGCATCGCCCCGTCGCGGTGATAGCTGTGGAACGGGCACTTCGGCGCATTCACCGGGATGTGATTGAAGTTGACTCCGAGACGGTAGCGCTGTGTGTCGCCGTACGAGAACAGCCGCGCCTGCAGCATCTTGTCCGGCGAGAAACCGATGCCCGGCACGATATTGGCCGGTGAGAAGGCGGCCTGCTCCACCTCCGCAAAGAAGTTCTCCGGATTGCGGTTGAGCTCGAGGAAGCCGACCTCGAGCAACGGGAAAGCCGCCTTGGGCCATACTTTGGTCAGGTCGAACGGGTTGAAGGGGAAAGCCCTGGCCTGCGCATCGCTCATCACCTGAATGAACAGAGTCCAGCGCGGCCAGCGGCCGGCTTCGATGCTCTCGAACAGGTCACGCTGATGCGTCTCGCGATCCTTGCCGACCAGCGCCTCGGCCTCGGCATCCGTCAGGTTCTCGATGCCCTGCTGGGTGCGGAAGTGAAACTTCACCCAGACCCGCTCGTCCTTGGCGTTCAGCAGGCTGTAGGTGTGGCTCCCGAAACCATGCATGTGGCGAAACGAGCGCGGGATGCCACGGTCGCTCATCACGATGGTCACCTGGTGCAGGGCCTCGGGCAGCAGAGTCCAGAAGTCCCAGTTGTTGTCGGCACTGCGCAGGCCGGTACGCGGATCGCGCTTGATGGCGTGGTTCAAGTCGGGGAAGCGCAGCGGGTCGCGGAAAAAGAACACCGGCGTATTGTTGCCCACCAGGTCCCAGTTGCCCTCCTCCGTGTAGAACTTCAGGGCGAAGCCGCGGATGTCGCGCTCGGCGTCCGCCGCGCCGCGCTCGCCGGCAACGGTCGAGAAGCGGGCGAACATCGGCGTCTGCTTGCCCACCGCGGCGAAGATCTTCGCTTTCGTGTAACGGGTGATGTCATGGGTGACCGTGAAGGTGCCATGAGCCCCCGAGCCCTTGGCGTGCATGCGCCGCTCGGGGATCACCTCGCGGTCGAAGTGCGCGAGCTTCTCGATCAGCCAGATGTCCTGCAACAGGGCCGGGCCGCGCGGGCCGGCGGTCTGGATATTGAGATTGTCCGCGACCGGCGCGCCGGTCGCGTGAGTCAGGTGTTGCGGGATGGAATTCTGTTTCATGCCGTGGCTCCTGAATGGTTCGCCCCCCGATCGGCTCGAGGGGCCAAATGAAATCACCGTGTCACTGAGCGCCGCCAGCCGCACGGGCGATCCGTGCCCTGCGCCGCGTCTTCCGGCGATCCATCGGTGACACATTGCGCGGGGTCCAGATTACGGCACTGTGTAACTGCGCCTCCCGCGCGTTACAAATGTAACCTGCCGGCCGGCGCATGTTGTGTTGTGCCCCGCGGCCGCAGTCGTAAAATTCCCTGGCCCGCAATACCGGATGGGCCCCAGATCGAGTATCGTCGTATCGTGAGCGTCATCCTGGGGAGGCCGCATGGATCCAAGGTGGCAGGCTGCCGTGCTGGAGCTTGCGGACGGGACGAGCCAGACGCTGCGCGAGGATGGCGAGTTCGCCCTTTATCGTGTCCGGTCCCGGAGCTCGGCGGAGGAGACTCCGCAGCCGACGCTCGTGATCGCACCGCTGCGCGAACACACCGCCCCACGGAGTCTGCGCCGGATGGAGCACGAATATTCGTTGCGAGCCGAACTGGATCCGGCCTGGGCTGTCCCGCCCGTCGCACTCGCCCAGTATCGGGGCCGCCCTTTGCTCGTGCTCCATGACCCCGGCGGCGAGCCTCTCGAGCGGCTGGTTGGAGGGCCGATGGAGTTGCGACAATTCCTTCGTGTCGCTACCGGACTTGCGGCCGCGGTCGGCCGGGTTCACCAGCACGGTCTCATCCACAAGGACATCAAGCCGGCGAACGCTCTCGTGAACGCCGCGACCGGCCAGGTATGGCTGATGGGCTTCGGTATCGCATCGCGGCTGCCACGCGAGCGGCAGTCGCCCGACCCGCCGGAAGTCCTCGACGGCGCCCTCGCCTACATGGCGCCCGAGCAGACCGGACGCATGAATCGCTCGATCGACTCGCGCAGCGATCTGTATTCACTGGGCGTTACACTGTATCAACTGCTGACCGGCAGCCTTCCGTTCGCTGCGTCCGATCCCATGGAGTGGGTTCACTGTCATATCGCGAGACAGCCCGTGCAGCCCAGCGAGCGCGCGCAGGGGGTGCCCGCCCCCGTCTCCGCGATCATCCTGAAACTCCTCGCGAAAACCGCCGAAGAACGCTATCAGACAGCGGCCGGCGTCGCGGCGGACCTCGGCCGGTGCCTCGGCCAATGGGAGGCCATGGGACGCATCGACGCGTTCGCCCTCGGCACGCAGGACACGTCGGACAGACTTCTGATGCCCGAGCGACTGTACGGGCGTGATCGGGAACGCGCGGCCCTGCTCGGCGTCTTCGATGGAGTGGTCGCCACCGGAGCGGCGGCTCTGGTTCTGGTCTACGGCTATTCCGGGGTCGGCAAGTCCTCGGTCGTGCACGAGCTGCACAAGGCAATCGTACGGCCGCGGGGCATCTTTCTCTCCGGGAAGTTCGACCAGTACCGGCGCGACATTCCGTATGCGACCGTGGCTCAGGCGTTCCGGTCCCTCATTCGCCAGATTCTGAGCGAGAGCGAGGCGCAGGTTGAGTGTTGGCGCAACGCGATCCGCAGCGCCGTTGGCCCGAACGGCCAACTCATTGTGAGTCTCATTCCCGAGCTCGAATTCGTGATCGGCAAGCAGCCGGCGGTTGCGGTCCTCCCGGCCACGGAAGCCGAGAGCCGTTTTCACATGGTGTTCCGGTCCTTTCTGGGTGTATTCGCCCGCCAGGAGCACCCCCTCGCCCTCTTTCTGGACGATCTCCAGTGGCTGGATGCGGCGACCCTCAAACTGCTCGAACACCTCATGACGCACCCTGACGTGCATCACCTGCTGCTCATCGGAGCGTATCGGGATAACGAAGTCAGCACCTCTCACCCCCTGATGCATACTCTCGATGCCATTCGGGCAACCGGGGCCGTGGTGCGCGATATCGCTCTCGCGCCCCTCTCGCTGGACGATGTAACGCAATTCGTTGCCGACACGCTGCATTGTGAGCGCGCCTCCGCCGAGCCTCTTGCCCGGCTCGTGTACGACAAAACGCTGGGCAATCCCTTCTTTGCCATCCAATTCCTCACCGCGCTGGCCGGGGAAGGGCTGCTTGCCTTCGAACAGGGCGCGGCTGCCTGGAGGTGGGACCTCGGGCGTATCCGCGCGAAAGGCTACACGGACAACGTGGTGGACCTCATGGTCGGCAAGCTGAGACGCCTGTCAGAGATCACGCAGGAGCGGCTCAAGCAACTTGCCTGTCTCGGGAGTGTGGCCGACATCGGCACGCTGACCTTGGTTCACGGGTTGTCAGAGGAGCAGATCCACACGGCACTGTGGGAGGCCGTCCGCACCGAACTGATCGTCCGCCAGGACGGCGGTTATGCGTTCATCCACGACCGCGTGCAGGAGGCGGCTTATGGACTCATTCCCGAACATGAGCGTCCCGCCATCCATCTGCGGATCGGCAGGCTGCTCGCAGATCAGACACCCGCGGAGAAACTCGAGGACAGCATCTTCGAGATCGTGAATCAGCTCAACCGCGGCGCCGCGTTGATCACTTCCCGGGAAGAGCGGGAGCGAGTCGCCGCGCTCGACCTCATCGCGGGCGAGCGAGCCAAGACCTCGACCGCATACGCCTCGGCGCTGGGCTATTTTTGCGCCGGCCGGGCGCTGCTCACGCAGGATGCGTGGGGGCAGCGCTATCAGCTCATGTTCGCCCTGGAGTTCCACCGTGCGGAGTGCGAATTCCTGAGCAGCCAGTTGGCGGCCGCGGAACAACAGCTTGCCGGGCTTGCGGCGCGCACCGCGACGCTGGTCGACAGTGCCGCGGTAGCGTGCCTGCGCCTCGAGTTGTACACGACTTTGGATCGCAGCGATCGCGGTGTCGAGCTGTGCCTGGAGTATCTGCGGCGTATCGGTGTGCACTGGTCGCCGCACCCGGCCAAGGAGGAAGTACGGAGGGAATACCGCGAGATCTGGCAGCGCATCGGCAGCCGTGCCGTCGAGGACCTGGTCAACCTGCCGCTGCTGAGCGACCCGGAGTGGCGCGCGACGCTGGAAGTCCTCGCCCAGGTCGTCACGCCGGCCTTGTTCACGGACGAGAACCTGCTCTGCCTGGTCCTGTGCCGCATGGCAAATATCAGCCTCGAGTACGGCAACAGCGGCGCATCGTGTTTCGCCTATGTCTGGCTCGGCATGATCGTGGGTCCGCACTTCGACGACTATCCGACGGCGTTCCGCTTTGGCCAGCTCGGCTTCGAGCTGGTCGAGCAGCGCGGCCTGGATCGCTTCAAGGCCCGCGTGTACATGTCGTTCGGCAACCTCGTCAATCCCTGGACCAGGCACGTACGCACCGGCCGGCCGTTCGTACGGCGCGCCTTCAACACGGCCAACGAGATCGGCGATCTCACGTTTGCCGCGTACAGCTGCAACAATCTGATCACCAACCTGCTCGCCTGCGGTGAGCCGCTGCCTGACATCCAGCGGGAAGCCGAGGCCGGGCTCGCATTCGCACGCAAGTTGCGGTTCGGTCTGGTCATCGACATCATCACCAGCCAGTTGCGGCTCATCCTCACGCTGCGGGGCCTGACCCCGGCGTTCAACTCCTTCAACGATGCGCAGTTCGACGAGACGCGCTTCGAGGAGCACTTCGAGGCGGATCCGCGCCTCGCACTGCCCTCGTGTTGGTATTGGATCCGCAAGCTGCAAGCGCGCTTCCATGCGGGCGACTATGAGTCCGCCATCGCCGCCGAACTGCGGGCGCAACGGCTGCTGTGGACCTCACCGTCGTTCTTCGAGGTGGCCGAGTACCGCTTTTACGCAGCTCTCGCAAGAGCGGCGTACTGCAACGCGACCTCGGCGCACCAGCAGCGGCCGCACCTGGAAGCTCTCGCCGCGCATCATCGGCAACTCGAGAGCTGGGCGCATCACTGCCCGGAGAACTTCGGGAACTGCACCGCCCTGATCGGTGCCGAGATCGCCCGCATCGAGGGACGGCCGCTCGACGCCGAGCATCTGTACGAACAGGCCATTCGGCTGGCCCGGGAGAACGGCTTCATCCAGAACGAAGGAATCGCCGGGGAGCTCGCCGCGCGGTTCTACGCGGCACGCGGCTTGGAGACCATCGGGCAGGCATACCTGCGTAACGCGCGTTACTGCTATCTGCGTTGGGGCGCCGACGGCAAGGTGCGGCAACTGGATGAGGCTTATCCGCACCTGCGGGCGGAACCGTCAGCGTCGCCGCCGGCCACCACGATCCGGGCCCCGATCGAGCACCTGGATCTCACAACTGTCGTCAAAGTCTCCCAGGCGGTCTCGGGCGAGATCGTTCCGGAAAAGTTGATCGACACGCTCATGCGAACAGCGCTCGAGCATGCAGGAGCGCAGCGCGGGCTCCTGATCGTGCCGCACGCCGGCGGGCCGCGGCTCGAGGCGGAAGCCACGACCAGCGGCGAGATCATCACCGTGCGGCTGTGCGGAGGGAGCGTCTCACCGGCCGAACTGCCGGACTCTCTCCTCCACTACGTCCTGCGAACACAGGAGAGTGTCATTCTGGACGATGCTTCGGCGCAGGACGCGTTTTCCACCGACGAGTATATCCGCCGCAATCGCGCCCGTTCGGTTCTCTGCCTACCTTTGATCAAACAGGCCACACTGATCGGTGTGCTCTATCTCGAGAATAACCTCGCACCCCGGGTGTTCACGCCCGCCCGGAGCGCCGTGCTGAAACTGATCGCCTCCCAGGCTGCGATCTCGCTCGAGAATGCTCACCTTTACACCGACTTGAGGCAGGAGAACGGCGAGCGTCGGCGCGCCGAAGAGGCTTTGCGGCGCAGCGAGGCCTACCTGGCTCAGGCGCAGGCCGTGAGCCACACGGGCAGTTTCGGCTGGAATCCCGTAACCGATGAGGTGTACTGGTCCGCGGAGACCTTTCGCATCTTCGAATTCGAGCCGGCGACCCCGCTCGAGCTGCGGCAAATACTGCAACGAACGCATCCGCAGGACAAAGAGCTCCTCGACCGGACCCTCGATCGCGCACGACACGACAAGAAGGATTTCGATCTGGAGTACCGGTTGCTCATGCGGGATGGCTCCGTCAAGCATCTGCAGGTCGTGGCTCGTGCGTTGGCAGACGAATCAGGCGGCCTCGAGTTTGTCGGAGCGCTGATGGACATCACCCGGCGCAAGCGCGCGGAGGAAGCGCAACGAGCGCAGGAACGCGAGCGCGAAAAGATGCAGCGGCAGTTGCAGCAGGCGGCCAAAATGGAGGCCATCGGGCGGCTGGCCGGCGGCGTTGCGCACGACTTCAACAACATCCTGGGCGCGATTCTCGGTTACGGCGAGCTCGTGCAGAGCTACCTGCGCGCAAGCGGCACCGCTGGCCACCATATCGATCAGGTGATGCTCGCAGGCGCGCGTGGCAAGGCCCTCGTCGAGCGTATTCTCGCTTTCAGCCGCAGCGGTGTGGGCGAGCGCGTGCCGCTGCGGGTGCAATCGGTCCTCGAAGAGACGCTCGAGCTGCTCGCAACATCGCTGCCGCCTCACGTGCGTCTGGACAGCAGACTGCATGCGCTCGAGGCGGCCGTCGTGGGTGACGCGACACAGTTCCACCAGGTCGCCATGAATCTCTGCACGAATGCGGTTCACGCAATGGAGCACGGCGGCGTGCTGACGGTGGTGCTCGAGCGTGTCGTTGTCGGGGAGCGCCGCTTGCTTTCGCACGGCACGCTGGTAGCTGGCGAATACGTGCGCCTGTTCGTCGGCGATACCGGCCGTGGCATGCCGCCCGCGGTGCTCGAGCGCATGTTCGATCCGTTCTTCACCACCAAACGTGTCGGCGAGGGCACCGGGCTCGGCCTTGCGTTGGTGCACGGCATCGTCGCCGACTTCGGCGGTGTGATTGATGTGGCGACGCAAGTAGGCGCAGGCACGACATTCGCGATCTGGCTGCCGGCCGCCGACCGGATGCCAACACCCGTCGCGAAGCCCGCGGAGCAGCTGCCGCGAGGCAACGGTGAGATCGTCATGATCGTAGACGATGAATGTGCACTGGTTGCGCTCGCGGAAGAGACGCTTGCCGCACTTGGCTACGAACCGGTGGGATTTGACTCGAGCGTCGCCGCGTTGCAGGCGTTTCGCGCCGCACCGAAGCGCTTCGATCTCGTGCTGACCGACGAGACGATGCCGGACCTCACGGGGACCGAGCTCGCGCGCGAGATCCGGCAGTTGCGACCCGAAACGCCGATCATACTCATGAGCGGCTACAGTGGGGCGCAACTGGGCGAGCGCGCGCAGGCCGCAGGGGTCCTCGACGTGCTGCGCAAACCGCTCGTCCGCCGCGATATTGCCGAACCGGTCGCGCGTGCGCTGCGCACACGCGAATAGCTGACTCGCGATGATCGGCAAAATCACCGGCACGCGCAAGACTCAGGTGCGCATAATAACGGCGGCCCGGCAATCCTGTGTTGACGTCGCTGACGCGACGGCATAAAACGTCAGCATTGTCGGGAACCTCATGCCCGTGTCTCGATTGTTCATCACGCGCTGTGCGTGCCCGGCGTGAGGGCCGCTTAGAAAGAATCCGTTGCGGCACAGCGCGGAAAAGTGGTTCGAATCCATTTCAGGGGAGAAAACATGAGTTCAAAGTCACTGCGCTCACCGCGCAACTCGCGGCTGCTCGTCACCGCACTCGCCGCGTGCGGGGCAATTACGGGCACTGCAAACGCGTCTGCGGCCTCGCAGACCTCGTACGACATCTCGACCCTTGCGGGAAAGGTGGCCTCCGTCAACGGCACGGCCGGGCTGCAGATTCGATTTTCCGCCCTGATCGAGGAGCAAGCGCAGGACAGCGCGGCACCGCCCACGCTTCAGCCCATCGTGCCGAACTTCGTATTGTCGAGTGCGCTCGATGGGACGAGCGTCATAGGCCCAAACGTCACGGTCAATCAGGACACCGCCGCGGCGCCGCAGAATGAAACGGCGATCGCCGTGGACCCGAACAACCCCGCCCGGGTCGTTGCGGCCGCAAACGACTATGTCTCTCGAACATGGGCGTGCACCATCGGCGGCACGCCGTGCAGCGCACTCGGTGACGGCTATTCCGGAACATACTTCTCCAACGACGGCGCGACGAGTTGGTGTTGCACGTCGAGTGATCCCGCACATCTTGGAACCCTGATTCCGGGTGTCGAGCGCTTGACGGGCGGCAGCTACGATGCGGGCGGTGACCCCGCTCTCGCGTTCGACAGCCGCGGAACCGTCTACTACGCGGGCCTGGGCTTCAATCGCACCTCACCGCCAAGCACGGTAACCGTCAGCCGCGGGACATTCGACGGCAGCGGCCAGTTGAGCTGGAGCGCGCCGGCGTTCATCAACGCAACCACTGCGCCGTCGACACTCAACGACAAGGAATGGATCGCCGCGGACGCAAGCACCTCCAGCCCCTATCGGGATCGCGTGTATGTGAGCTGGACGCGGTTCATCTTCAACCCCCAGAACGGCCGGTATGTGCAGTCACCGATCTTCTTTGCGTATTCGACGGACGGGGGCCGCACTTTCAGTGCGCCCCAGAATATCGGGGGCAACGTGCTGTACGACCAGGGGTCGCGCCCTCTCGTCGCAGCGGATGGCACGCTCTACGTCATTTTTGAAGGATCGACCCGGCTGGCCGCGCTGAGCAGCACCTACATCGTGAAGTCCACGGACGGTGGGGCGACGTTCGGCAAGCCTGTCGCGATTGCCTCTGTGGCGGACATCATCTCTCCGAAGTACACCGTGTTTCGAACCAACAGCTTTCCGGCCGGCGCAGTCGCACCCAACGGCGATCTCTATGTGGCCTGGTCGAGCGAGGTGCCCAACGACGGGTCGACCTTTGGCGGCACGACCGGGTGCGCCTCCTCCCTGGCCGGTACGAGTGCGGTTCGCAGCGGCTGTCATGCCGCCGCAGTCTTCAGCAAGTCCACGGACGGCGGTCGGAGCTGGAGCGCCCCGGCGGCGATATTCGCGGGGTTGGACGCGTCAGATCGCACCGCGATCGGCTATCCGGCCGGCAGTCTTGCGGCCCCGGCAGCGGACCGCGTCGATACGTTCTGGCCGGGCGTTGCAGTCGCGCCCAGTGGGCGCGTGTACATGTCCGCATACGCAGCGGATGTCGTTTCTCCCTGGCAGACCTGCGCAAGCGGCCCGCCGCCGCCGGTCGGGCGAATCACCTGCACGACCCTCGACGGCTACATTCACAATGCACGCCTCGATTACTATGTCTCGGATCTGACCACGAAGACCGTCAGTAGAGTATCGACGCAACCGACGAACACACGCTACGGGTTCGGCGGCGGATTCATCGGCGACTACACCGATCTGGCCGTCGGCTCAGACGACACATTCCACGCATTCTGGACGGATACCAACAATGTGCAGAACGTGGTCTGGTTCTATGGCGCGCAATTCGTGCCCACCCCGATTCATCAGCAGGACGTGGTGACGGGCTCCGGTAACTTCTGAAGCGGGGCCTGCGGATGTCGCACCCATCGCCCCGCTCAGGCGGGGCGATGGCGTTTGCATGCTCTTTCCGGTTCTCAGCCCGCCGGGCCCGCAACTGATGGCGGCCCGTTCTGCGGCGTTGCGGAATCCTCCCAGCCGCCGCCGAGCGCACGGATCAGGTCGACGCTGGCGGTCAGCTGCAGGGTGTCGAGATTCAGCGCCTGCAGCTGGGTCTGCAGGAGGGCGGTCTGCGAAGTGACGACGGTGAGATAGTCGGTCGCACCCTTGACGTACAGCGCCAAGGAAAAGTCCAGCGTACGCTGCGCGCTGTCGACCGCGGCCTTCTCCTCCACAGCGGCGTCGTGGTAGTGATTGAGGTTGGCAAGATTATCCTCGACCTGCTGAAACGCGGTGACGACGACGCCGCGGTAATTCGCGGCGGAGGCGTCGAATTCGGCCCGCGCCTGGGCGACCTGCGCCCGGCGCAGGCCGCCATCGAACACGCTCAGCAAGGCGTTCGGTCCGATGGCCCAGAACGAGCTCGGCGCGCTCAGCAAGTTCGAGTAGCCGGTGCTCTGGAAGCCGCCCTGAGCGCCGAGCGTGAGCGATGGATAAAAGGCCGCACGTGCGACCCCGATGTTGGCATTAGCCGCAATCATCCGCCGCTGTGCGGCCGCGATATCCGGGCGGCGCTGCAGCAAGGTGGTGGGGACGCCGGTGGGAATCTGCGGAATATTGATGGCGATGATCTGCGGCTTGATCGAGAACGTCGAGGCCGAAACACCGAGCAACGCCGCAATCGCATGTTCCATCAGCGCGCGCTGGGCGAGGGTCTGCGCCGCCTGGGAGCGCGCGGCATCGAGCTGCGTCTGCGCCTGCGAGACATCGAGGCCGGGCGCGATGCCGGCGTCGTGGCGTTGCTGGGTGATCTTGAGCGCGCGCGTATAGGCCGTCACCGTCTCATCGAGGATAGCACTGTCGCGATCCAGACTGCGCAGCTGAATGTAATCGTCCACCAGTTGCGCGATCAGCGAGAGGCGGGCATTCTCGAGATCCGCGGCGGACGCTTCGGCGTTGGCCTTACCCGCGGCGACCTGGTTGCGGATCTGTCCCCAAAGGTCGAGCTCGTAGCTGATACTGCCGCCCAGGGAGTTGCTGTTGTAGTAGATCGGCCTGGCAGGCCCATAGAGCGGCGCATTCACGGAATGACGATCGCGCTGGAGGCCGGCGTCGACACTCAGCGTGGGAAACAGCCCGGCGCGTGCCTGATCGCTGATCGCCCTGGCCTGCGCGTAATTGGCAAGCGCAGCGGCGAGCGTGGGGCTCCCCTCGATCAGCCTTTTCTGCAGCTCGTCGACTTCCGTGTTGTCGTAGAGCGTCCACCAGCTGTCGCGCGGCAGGCGGTCGGCCGGCTGCGCCGGCGTCCAGGGCCCGATTTCCTTATAGGCACCCCCAGTTGGAATGTCCGGCGTTTTCAGCGGCGGTGCGAACGAACAGGCGCCGAGCAACGACAGCAGCGCAGCGCCGCACCAGCGGATACCCTTAACCTTTTCCATTTTTGTTCTTCGCCTTCGCGGTGTCCGCGACGGCTGGAGCGGCGCCGAGGTGCACCTCGGCGCCGCTGTTGATTCCATCCGGCGGGTTTTCGATCACGCGGTCGTTCGCCGACACGCCCGAGGCGAGCTCGACGACCGCACCCAGGTCGCGCTCGATCGACACTGGCCTGAGAAGCACGCGGTTGTCGGCACCCACCGTAGCGACCGAAAGCCCCTTGGCGTCGAAGATCAGCGCGCTCGAGGGCACACTGAGCACATTGACGGCGCCGTCGGTTTGCAGATGGATGCTGGCGTAGTCGCCCGGCATCAGCTCACCGGCGCTGTTGTCGACGATGAGCTGCATGAGGGTCGTGCCGGTGCTCGGGATCACCGCCTGGGCCGAAGCCTCGACGGTTCCGCTATACGTCTTTCCGGGATGCTCGGGCACGCTGATCGTGGCCTCGGTGCCCGGCGGCACGCTAGGCACGTAGTTCTGCGGTACGTTGACATAGACACGCAGCTTGCTCGTCTCGGAGACCACGAAAAGCTGCGCGCCGCCGGCAGCGCCCACATTGATGAGTGCGCCGATGTCAGTATCGCGGGCGGTGACGATGCCGTCGAACGGCGCGATCAGGTGTTTGAAATCTTCCTCGGCAACCAGGCGGTGGAGGTTCGCCTGCGCCGCCTTGACCTGGGCCATGTTCGCGTTGAGGGTGAAATTGCGCGTGTCGACGTCCTGCTTGGCGACCGCGTCGGTGCCGGCAAGCGACTGCCACCGCTCCGCGCTGATCTGCGCGAGCTTCGCGTTGGCCTGGGCGACACTGAGATCGGCGCGCGCCTGCATGAGCTGCTGGTCGAGATCGGGCGTATCGATTTCCGCCAGCACGTCTCCGGCCTTCACCTTGCCGCCGATATCGTACTTCCAGCTCTTCAGATAGCCTGGAACGCGCGCGTAGATGGGCGCGGAGATATAGGCCTCCAGGCGCCCCGGCAAGTCCAGGCCCTCACGATTCACCTCATGCGTTGGCATCACGATGGCCACGGTCGGCACGGCCTGCGCCTCGGTCAGATCGTGCAAGCGCGAGTTTTGCGCCGTGCGAGAGCCCACGCCGTAGGCGACCACAGCGATGCCGAGGAGCACGAATGCGCCGCCGACCAGGCGCAGCCGGTGGTGAGGGCGAGCGGGAGTTCGATCAGGCTGGGACATGGATTTCTCCGGAGCCGGCGCCCGGCGCGGGCTTTTGGCCGTAATGGCGGTGAACGATGCTGAACACCACCGGGACGAAGAACAATGTGGAGACGGTGGCGAAGATCAGGCCGCCGATGACGGCGCGGCCGAGCGGCGCATTCTGCTCACCGCCGTCGCCCAGGCCCAGCGCCATAGGCAGCATACCGATCACCATCGCCAGTGCCGTCATCAACACCGGGCGCAACCGCACGAAGCCGGCCTCGAGCGCGGCTTGCGTCGCATCGCCAAGCTCGTTGAGCCTCTCGCGCGCGAAACTGATCACCAGCACGCTGTTGGCGGTCGCCACGCCCATGCACATGATCGCACCGGTCAGGGCCGGCACCGACAGCGTGGTATGCGTCGCAAACAGTATCCAGACGATGCCGGCGAGGGCCCCCGGCAGCGCGGTGATGATGATGAAGGGATCGCTCCACGACTGGAAATTGACCACGATCAGCAAGTACACGAGCACGATGGCCCCAAGCAGGCCGAACAGCAGGCCGGAGTACGCGCTGTCCATGGTCGCCGTCTGGCCGACCAGGGCGACGATCGAGCCTTTCGGCTTGTCCTTGTCGTTCCGAACCATGATCTTCTGGATGTCAGCGGAGACTGCGCCGAGATCGCGCCCTTGGATCGTCGCGTAGATCTCCACCATCGGCGAGATGTCGTACTGCGAGACCACGGCATTCGCGTGGTTGCGGCGGATATCGGCGATACCTCCGAGCACCGTGGTTGGCGCGCCCCTTGCATTGATGGGCAGATTCTGCAATTCCGGCAGCGTGTCGATCCGGTATTGCGGCGTCTGCAGCGCAATCGGATAGGTGACGCCGTTCTTCTCGTTCAGCCAGTATACGGGCGCAACCTGGCTGGAGCTCGCGAGGTTGACGACCAGGCTGTTGGTTACATCGGTCGCGGTCACGCCGGTGTATTGCGCCCGCGTGCGGTTCATGTTGATATCGAGTGTCGGCAGCCCGGCCGACTGCTGGATGCGTGCATCGGCAACCCCGGGGATATGGCGGATCTGCGCCAGCAGCCTGTTGGCATAGGCAAAGTCCGCGCCGAGATCGTTGCCGCGGATCTGCAGATCGATCGGCGCCGGAGCGCCGAAATTGAGGATCTGGCTGACGATATCGGCCGGCAGGAACGAAAAGCTCATGCCGGGGAAACGGTGCGGCAGCCGGTCGCGCAGCAGACTGACGTAATCGGCGGTCGGCGCGTGCCCCGGGTTCAGCGAGATCTGAATGTCTCCGTCCGACTCGCCGATCGTGCCGGTGTTGTTGTAGATCGTATTGAGCGACGACAGATACGTGCCGACGTTGTCCACTATGGTCCCCACCTGGGCCGGCGGGATCATCTCCCTTATCGCCTTCTCCACTTCGGTGAAACGCCCGGCGGTTTCCTCGATGCGCATGC
The DNA here is from genome assembly GCA_964508005.1 of uncultured Steroidobacteraceae bacterium. Taxonomy (GTDB): domain Bacteria; phylum Pseudomonadota; class Gammaproteobacteria; order Steroidobacterales; family Steroidobacteraceae; genus 13-2-20CM-66-19. The sequence goes on along the minus strand of CAZDTG010000012.1, from coordinate 26,860 downwards.
CGACAGGCGCCCGCACATGCAGCAGGATCTGACCGCCGTCGACCTGCGGGAAGAAATTGCGGCCGAGAAACGGCGCGAGCAGGAACGACACGGCGATGAAGCCGAGAAATCCCCCCACGAAAGGCCTGCGGTGCTCGATGGCGAGCGCCAGCAGATCGTGGTACCCGGCGCGCAGGCGCACGAAGCCCGCCTCGAAACCGCGCTGGAAGCGCACGAGCGGGTTCTTCGACGGCGGCGCCTCGACGGGGTTGTCGTGCTCATCGACGTGCGCGACGTGCGCCTGCAGGAGGTACTTCGCCATCGTCGGCACCAGCGTGCGCGACAGCAGGAACGAGCAGACCATGGCGAATATCACGCTTTCCGCCATCGGCACGAACAGGAAGCCTGACACGCCGCTGAGGAAGAACATCGGTATGAAGACGATGCAGATGCACAACAAGGACACGAAAGCCGGCACGACGATCTGTGAGGCGCCGTCGATGATCGCGGTTTCCACCGGCTTGCCGTGCTCGAGGTGGTAGTTGATGCTCTCGATCGTCACCGTCGCCTCGTCGACGAGTATGCCCACCGCAAGCGCCAGGCCGCCCAGGGTCATGATATTGAGCGTTTCGCCGATCGCCGAGAGCGCGGCGATCGCGCCGAGGATCGACAGCGGGATCGAGGTGGTCACGATCAGGGTCGAGCGCCAGCTGCCGAGGAACAGCAGGATCATCAAGCTGGTGAGCGCCGCCGCAATCACGCCTTCGCGGATCACGCCATCGATCGAGGCGCGCACGAACACCGACTGATCGCCGATCGGCTTCACTTCGAGCGCATCCGGCAGTGAGGGCTTGATGATTTGCAGCATGTTCTTGATGCCGCTGACGATGTCGAGCGTCGAGGTCGTACCGTTCTTGAACACGCTGATCAACACCGAGCGGTTGCCGTCGACATGAACGACATTGGTCTGCACCGCACTGCCGTTGTGCACATGGGCGACGTCGTGCATGTAGACCATCGCGCCTCCCACGCTCTTGATCGGGAGGTCGCCGAGCTCCGCGACTTTCGATGGCGCGCTGTTGAGGTTGACGGTGTATTCGTACTTGCCGATCTTTTCCGTGCCGACCGGGGTGATCAGATTCTGCGCGGCGAGCGCATTGGCGACGTCGTTGCCGGTCAGGCCGCGCGACTGCAGCGCGGCCGTGTCGAGGTCGAACATCACCTGCGGCGCCTTGCCGCCGAATGGCCAGGGGATGGCCGCGCCTTGTACCGTGACCAGGCGCGTACGCACGAAGTTGAGACCCAGATCGGCGAGAATCTGCTCAGTCAGTCCTTTGCCGGAGAGCGCGAGCTGGATGATCGGCACCGTAGAGGCGCTGTAATTGGTGATCAGCGGCGGCGTCGCGCCCGGCGGCATCTGCTTGAGCAAGGTCTGTGAAATCGCGGTGACCTGTGCATTGGCCGTGGCGATATTGACCGACTTGTGGAAATAGATCTTGACGATGCCGAAGGTGGTATATGAATTCGACTCGATGTGCTCGATGTCGTTGACAGTGGTGGTCAGTGCGCGCTCGAAAGGCGTGATGATGCGTCCGGCCATCTGGTCCGGCGGCAAGCCCGTGTATTGCCAGGCCACTCCGATGATCGGGATGTTGATACTCGGGAAAATATCGACCGGCATGCGCAGCGCGGCGAACGTGCCCATGAGAAGGATGAGCAACGCCGCGACAATGAACGTATAGGGCCGGCGCAGCGCGAGACGGACTATGGCAAGCATCTGAGTACCACCATTCCATTGGAAATGGCCTGCGGCATCCCACTAGCGTCTGCCGCCTGCGTGGCCGCGTCCATCCCGCACTTCATTGCCTCTGAAATGGGCAATGTGATCGGGACGCCTGTCAGCGTGATCGCCCGGGTGCGGTAGCGGGCCGTGATAACCGCGGTGAACATCGAAACGGTTATCCACATGCCCGTGAAAGTCCGCGGGGCCATGAAACCACGGGCCGGCACCGATGAAGACGCCGCCGCTGAACCATTCGGGGCCGTAGTAGCCGTAGGGAGCACAGGCGTACGGAGGAGCGTCATAGTAGCCGTACGGGCATACGGGCGCGGCTCCGATGTTGATGCTTATCCCAGCCTGCGCTTTTGGAGCGGCCGCCGTGAAGCCAATCGCAACGGCTGCAACCGCGAGAGCAATATTGAACCGGTTCATGAGTCTTCCTCGCTATCGTTCGGGCGTGGCAGACTCACTCTATGGCGGCCGATCTATGCCCTGATGCCAGAAACCGGAATCCGGGTTACAGCTGAAATGCCGCCTGCATCCGGCAACGCTTGCAGCCGCCACTCGCCCGCGCCCAGCAGCTCGAGCATCCCGGTATGCAAGGCCACCAGACTGCTCCTGTGGCCGACGGAGACGAGCGTGGTGCGCGGCAATGATTCGCGCAAGAGATGATACATCGCATGCTCGAGTCCCTCGTCCCAGGCGGAACTGGCTTCGTCGAGGAACAGCACCCGGGGGCGGCTCAACAACACGCGGCCGATCGCCAATCGCTGCTGTTCGCCGAGCGACAGGATCCGCGTCCAGTCATCCTCTTCGTCCAGGCGATCGACCAGATGCCCAAGATGGCAGGAACGCAATATCGCGGCGGCCCGATCATCGGCCTGCCCGGGGCTATCCGGATAGTACAAGCACGAGCGCAGCGTACCGAGGGGCAAGTAGGGCTTTTGCGGCAGGAATAATGCTTGCCGGTCGAGCGGTCGAACGACCGTGCCCTCAACGTAGGGCCACAGTCCCGCGATCGCACGAAGCAAGGTGGTCTTGCCGACGCCGGATGGGCCGCGAATGAGCAGTGACGAGCCCTGTGGCAGCTCGAAGCTCAGGTCCTCGACCAAAGCGATGTTCGCCGCAGTTCGCACCGTCAATGACTTCACCGCGATCCGCTCCGCGTCGGGCTCCGTTCGGACGCTGCCGAGCCGTGCGGCTGATTCGGTCAAGTCAAGGAAGCCGGACAGCCGGTCGAGCACCGCCCGGTAGCCGGCAAAGTCGTCGTAAGAGGTACGAAAGAACGACAGTGCGCTCTCCACCTGGCCAAACGACTGCGCGGTCTGAGTGACATCACCCAGGGTAATCTGCCTGCTGAGCAGCCGCGGCGCCTGAACGATGAATGGAAAGACCACGGCGGCCTGGCTGACCACAAAGTTGAAGCCTTGAAACCTGATCGAGCGGAACAGGATGGCCCACATGTTGTGGATCACCTTGCTGAAGCGCAGGACGAGGTTGTCGCGCTCCACCGCCTCCCCGCGATAGAACGCGATGCTCTCACCGTATTCTCTGAGCCGGATCAGTGCGTAACGGAAGTTCGCGTTGAATCGCTCGTTCAGGAAGTTCAGGCGGATCAAGGGCCGACCGATCCGCACCGCGAATATCGTCGAGATCGTGACGTAGAGGTACACCGCGAACACCATGGCCCGCGGAATCTGCCAGCCAAACAGCACCAGGGTCCCGGAAAGGCTCCACAGGATGAGGGTGAAGGAATACAGCGACACCGCGGAATCCAGCAGCCCCATCGAAAGGCTCAGCGAGCTCGCGACGAAGCTCTGGACATCCTGTTGAATGCGCTGATCCGGATTGTCGACGCGCTCCGGCACGTACTGGCTGCGGTAATAGCTCTGGTTGCGGAGCCAACGCTCCATGAGCAGGCTCGTCAGCCAGACCTGCCAACGAATCAGGAACGCCTGACGCAGATAGAAGCTCAGCAGCGCCCGCACCACGTATACGCTCGCCAGTATCGCGAACACGAGCAGCATGAACCAGAATGCCGGCGCGTCCAGGCGCTGCAGGGCACTGTAAAAGCCGTTGTTCCAGAACGAGAACAGGATGCTCAGCCGCACCGCAAAGAGCGTCATCAGCACGATCACGGCGAGCCAGGCCAGGGGTAGCGCGCTGCGCGCAGGGTTGAAGTACCCCCATGAAATACGCCGGACCTGCCGCCCCCAGCCGGTCAACACGGCCACAGCGTAGATCGTGATGCCCAATCCCGTCGAGCTGATGACGAATGCCTCGCCCAGCCAGATCAGACTGGCACGCACTTGATCGTTCCAATTCACTATCGCCAGTCCAATATCGCCGCTGAGTGTCCCTCGGGTCCTGGGCTCAATTTCCGTCCGCGTGATTGACGAGCGATGTCCCGAAGCGCAGATCCGCATTACAGTCGAAACATTGGCCGCGGACATCAAAAAGCGGCATCACGGTATGATGAGCGGCTCGGGTCACTGCACGAGAGCTGAGATGCGCGTTGCGAAACGTACACGGTTGGGCCTCACACTCATGCTGGTGGCAGCCCCCGCTGCGCTAACCCTCGTTTTTCCGGACGCGGGCGGACGGGCAAGTGCTGCGTCAGAAGCCACTCCGGGCGCCGCGACCCCGCAACCAGAATCAACAGCGCCGCCCATTCCCGAAGCGGGTCCGCTCGCCCGGCCGAAGTCCCTCCACCAGGTCGGCGTGCCCGAAGCCGCGACGCGCGCGGCAACTCCGGCTGACAATCCACAGTCTCCCGGGAAGATCGCACTGGGCGAAAAACTGTTCTTCGACGGCCGCCTCTCGGCTGACGGCACCGTGGCCTGCAGTACCTGTCACGATCCTGCGCGCGCTTTCACCGACGGGAGGCCGGCTTCGATCGGTATCAAGGGCCGCATGGGCCAACGCAATGCGCCAACCATCCTGAACGCTCTCTACAACAAGACACAGTTCTGGGACGGCCGCGCCGGGACGCTCGAGGAGCAGGCTGCGCTGCCGATAGTCAATTCGGTCGAGATGGGCCAGCCCAATCTGCAGGCTGCCGTGGACCGGATCGCAGGCATCGCGGAATACCGCAAGGCGTTTCAGCGCGTCTTCGGCGCCCCACCCAACGGCCCTGACCTGGTGCGCGCCATCGCATCCTACGAGCGCACCCAGCTGTCCTTCGACTCTCCCTTCGATCACTTCATCGCCGGCGACCGGGGCGCCATCGATCCTGCGGCCAGGCGTGGCTGGGAGCTCTTCAACACCCGTGCGCGCTGTAACAAATGCCACGCCTTGACGGAAGAGAAGCGGGATACCACGAACTTCATCGACAATGACTTTCATAACATCGGCATCGGGATCATCCGGCACAACGTCGTCGAGCTGGCGCGCCAGGCCCAGCAGCGCATCAACTCCGGCGATACGCTGGCCGTCGACGCCGCCGCGGTGCAGACCGACCTGTCGGCACTCGGCCGCTTCCTGGTCACGAAAAAGCAGGCGGATATCGCGTCGTTCAAGACACCGAACCTGCGCAACGTGCTGCTGACGGGGCCATACTTTCACGACGGGTCGCAGGAGACGCTCTGGGATGTAATGGATCATTACAACAAGGGAGACGGCTTGCACAATCCCTGGCTGGACACGGACATACAGCCGCTCGCTCTGTCGGAGGAAGATATCGACGACGTCGTCGCTTTCCTCGCGTCGCTGACGAGCCCTGAGTACAAAGAACGAGGCGTCAGAGAGCTGGCGCGCCAGCGTGCACTTTCGCGGACCCAGCGCCCGCAGCGCGACACGGCGAGGGCTTTCGGCCCGAAACCCCCCCGGCCGCCGCCGCCCGCGCCCTGACCTCACGGCGGTGCGTCGAGCTCCTCTCGCAGCCGCTCGAGAAAGCGCTCGAGCCGGCCCGCCGACGCGTAGACCGCGGGCATGCCGACGACGATATGGAGATGACGGCCGCTGGTGCTGAGTGAAATGAAGGAGTTGCCCATGACGGGCAGGCAGTAGTAGTCATGCGGCTCGAACTGCGCACAGCTGAGCGGCCCCAGGTCGATCACGCCCAGATTCGTGATGAGCACGGTCTCCAGCAGCCTGCGCCGCAAATAGTTCCGGGGCGTACGTCCGGTCAGGCGATCGATCCAACCGAATGGCAGGTAGCGGATACACTCCGCCACTCTGGGACACGCGGCATCGCGGTTCTGCGCGAGCCCGTCGCGCAGCTTGCGGCGGAAATCCTCCGCCGTTTCCCCCGGCGTCAGTTCCACATGCAACAGCCCGCTGAAGTTCATCGTCGAATGCAGGTTCGGCAAGTGCCGCCGCAAATTGACTGGAACAGCCACACGCACCGGGCCGGGCCTGAAGCTCCATGCATAGCGAGCGGACACTTCCGCAACGCGGGCCATGAGATTCTGTTGGCGTCCCGCGGGCAAGATGAGGCGCTGCCACACATCGCCATGGGCTGCTCCCTGCGCCCCCCCGGTGAGTGGAATCGGATCGTGGCCCCCGCCTCTCCAACCCTCACTCGTGACCGCGCGCATGAGATCGACATCGCTGAATGAGGCGTTGGTGCCTAACAGCGGCGCGCCGCGCAGAGCGCGGAACAATTCCTGGAAGAAATGCAGTGCCCCCATACCGTCCATGAGCGCGTGGCGCGCGCGCAGGATCAGCCTGGTGACCGTGCCGGTTGCGATGATCAATTCGGCCGCGGGGCCGGTTTGCAGGTGCAGCGGCGTCTGCTCGATGGCCTCGATGCCGCGCTGTGAAGTGCCGTCCCATGGACAATTCCGGATAATCCGCAACAGTGGGGGCAGCGCGCCGTCGCTGGTCCAACGCGCGCGCTGCCTGAACCCTTGGATGCGCAGGCATACGCCCCGGTTTGCATCGACCACGCGCGATAATGCGTCGCGCCACTGCGCTGGCGTCACTCCGCTCGTGCCTTCGAGCACCATTGTGATGATGCGGGGCGGGTCCAATGTCTTCGCGTTCGTGCCCGCGGACGCGTGCCCGTACTCGAAAACGCTCAGGCGGCGCGAAATGTTGGTTTTCGGGGCCAGCGCCGCTGTCATGTTCTCCAGCGACCCGGGCGCCCTCATACGGCGACGGCCGTATGCAGTGCGCGCTGCTCGCCAAATCTGCCTTGAAACGCATCGAGCAGCCCATCGAGCTGGCCATCGGCGTTGTAGCTCTCCGGCGCGGCGAAGGTCGTGACGGTATCGCGCTCGTTGAAGACGGTCACGACGTTCAACTTGCCCACGAACCCCGGAATCGGTATCAGCAGGCGGGGCGTAAAATCGGGCGCGGCCAGATTCGCCAGCGGAAAGTGACCCAGAGAGACCACACCGCCGCTCATTGCATCGGGAACCGGCTCATGGAGTGAACGCTGCATGTTCCGGCCGATTTCGCGGCGGATGGCGCGCAGCGGCACCCAGGGCAGTTTTTTCAGAATCTCCGGCCGATAACAGTCGGTGTAGTTGCGCACACGCAGGCTCAGCTGCCGGCTGAAGTCCCTCGTGGTATCCCCTGGCTCAATGGGGATGCTGAGATATCCCGTCAGATTGCCGAGCGACAATACTTCCTCGCGCAGCGTGCGCAGGTCCACGGGAACCGTAAAGCAGACCCTGCCGCTTGCGTGCAGCCGGGCGTGCTCGGCGAGAAATATTGAAGACTTCGCCAGTACGTTGGGGATGACCTTGGGCAACACCACCGTGCGCCAGATGTAGCGCAGCGGCCGGTCCTGTGGCGCGCTGCAGGGAATCACCGGGATATTCGGCTCACTCGATGACGGCTGCGGGGCGTCCTGATTTACCTTGTCCTGGAACTTGCGCATGATGTCCCATTCGGTATACGTGCACGGCGAACCCCTCAACGGCTCACCTCGCAGCGCGCGAAACACTTCCTCGATCCAATGCAGGAGGGAGCGCCCGTCCACCGCCGCATGTAGCGCGCGAAAGACGATCCGAGCAGGGCTGCCCTGCAAATAGACGACTCTGCAAATGGGACCGTGTGCGAGAGGGTCGAAACGGTCGTTCAGGAACGTCGCGTCGCGTTCACTGCGGCCGTCCCACACCGGAGCGCGGACTTCCTGCACCTCCGGTGCGACGCCGCTATCGACCCAGCGCGAGAATCCAAGAATGCCGCGCAGCCGCACCCGGCTTCCCGGATTCGCCTGCGCCGCCTCTTCCACGGCACTGCGCAGCCGGTCGACGGAAAGGGCACCGTTGCCCTCGACGATGATGTCGCAGTTGTAATTGCAGAACTCGTTCAAGGCGAGCGACGCACGCTCGACCGGTGAGAGCTTGCGGCTATATCCTTCGGACCAGATCGCCATGTGCGTACTCCTTAACAGCGGCAGCGGTAGAGAATCACACGTGTGTGCGCCTTCGCATGAGGCAGATTCCATGCGCCGGCGAAATCGGCGCTGGAATGTATGGCGACGTCTTCGAACCCGGCGGCACGCAGATCGTCGGCAATTTCGTAGCGATTGCGGCCGTCGCAAGGAAATGGGGGCCGCTTCGGGCCGCGCAGGCGTGAGAGGCAGCGGCCGGCAAGACTGCGCCGCGGCTCATCCGGGACCGGCAGATAATCAAAGACATACTCACCGCGATGGCCACGCAGGAAGGCGGCGATGTCGCGCCAGATAGCCAACTGCCTGGAGCGGTCGAAATACATCATCAGGCCTTCGGTGATGATGAAGCTCGGGCACGCCGCAAATCTCGTCCAATCCATGGCCATGACATCGCCCTCGAGCAGCGCGAAGTTTGCGCGCCGCAGGACTTCCCGACCAGCCGGTGTGGCCTGCAGCATTGCGCGCTTTGCGGCGATCACCGCTGGAAGATCGACTTCGAAGTAACCTATCGAAGGATCGGCACTGACCGCGCTGCCACGCGGTGAGAAGCCCGCGGCGATCTCGATGACCTGCGAATGATTCGCGGCGTGCAACAGATGCTCGACGCCCACATGTCGCTGGATCAGAGTGTGCTTGAGCGAATGCCAACCCGGGTTGACCAGGCGATACAGGGACATATAGGCATTCATGGCGCGAAATACGCGATCTGCCTCGGGTGGCGTGACCAGATCTGCTCCGGGAAGCCTGCCCCAACGCCAGGTCGCTGCCGTATACAGCGCCGAAGGCGGAATGTCGTCCTTACCCAAAGACATTGCGGACGGCATGGTCTCTCACTCGATCATGTCGGGTGCAAAGTAAGCCAACAGGTGCCGGGTCATGGCGGCGGGGGCCTGCGTCGGAACAAAATGACCGCAATCCACCCACTGCAGTGCGGCGCGCGGCAGCAGGTTTGCGAGACGGTTTCCCGCCGCGGCGCAGTCGGAATGTCTTCCATAGAGACAGAGCGTGGGAACGCTCAGAGCCCTCAAGGACGCATCGGGCACATCCACGGCCGTGCGCAGATCCTCCCGCAGCGAACTTCGCAAGAATAAGAACTCGAGTCGCTCGCGCGCGCGCCGCCGTTGACGCGAACCGCGGCTGCCTTCCCCTTCGGGCTCAGCCGGGAACTGCCGTTCCAAAGCCGCCGATGAGTCGACGTCGGCCAGGGACGGACGCACATAACGCACTGCCGGCAGTGGTGCATCGATCAACGCCAGCCGCGCGACGGTTTCAGGACGCTGCAGAGCATAGTGAAGCGCAGTCAGCGCGCCGTAACTGTGGCCGACCAGCGTGACTTTGGCCGACTTTTTTCCAGTGTGTGCCGGGCCGTAGGCCAGGATCACCTGCGCCAGATCGCGCGCCATCGTGTCCAAGTCATAGCCGGTCGCCGCCCAGTCGCTTTTGCCGTGGCCGCGCATGTCATAGAGCACGACTTGATAATGGCGCGCCAACGCCGGCGCCGCGGACAGATACCAGGTGGCGAGGCTGGCCGTCACCAGACCGTGACACATCACCAGCAACGGCCCGCTGCCGAGACACAACGTGTTGAGTTTCACGCCTTCCGATTCAACCCACTGCACGATTCGCTCCGGGCCGCACGGCGTTCGGATGCCGATTTGGAGCCAAAGCCTCACCCCGCACGAATCGCTCGAGAATGCTGGCCGCCTGGATTGCGCCACCGAGGCCCCGGAACGACTCCTTCAGGCGCAATGCGCCGTCGCGGTAACCCGGCTCGCGCAGCACCGTCTCCACCGCTGCGCGAGCCGCGGCGACAGTGACTTTCCCGTAACGCATGAACAGGCCCGCCCCGGCATCGATCACCTGCCGCGCCACGATGGGCTGATCATCGCGAATCGGAGCGACAATGAGCGGCAAGCCGAATGACAGCGCCTCGCACACGGTGTTGTGCCCGGCATGACACAACACGGCATCCATGTGGGCGAGTAATTCGATCTGCGGCACGCGCGGCCGGACGATGAAGTTGGCGGGTGCCCGCTCGCGCAGCTCCTGCGGCGCCACCATCACCACCTGCAGGGCGCGCCGGGTCAAATACGAATCGGCAAGGGTCAGGTCGGCCAGGGCCTCCATCATCACTTCGTAGAACCGCACGCCGCGATCGCGACTGACGGTGCCGAGGGATATGAGCATTCTTGCGGCGTCGGAGCGCAGTTCCCGCCACGGGAACTCCAGCTCCAGGGGGCGATGGGTGAACGCCGGGCCGACAAAGTGATAAGGCGCCTCGTAATACGCGTACTTGCCTCCGGGCATGGCTTCGGACGAGAACACGATCACGCCATAGCTCGAGAAATCCGGGCGCGCCTGCACCGGCACGCCGTAATCGCGCTGCACGCCCGCAAACTGCTCTTCGAGCCACGCATCGATCACACCGGACATCTTGAGAATCGAAACATTGGTCGAGGCAAGCGTGAACCAGGGAACCTCCAGTGCCCGGGCTACGAGCGCGCCGGCGAGCATCTGGTGATCGCAAATCATGAGATCGGGCTGCACCGTTTCCACGATGTCCTGCAACGGCTGCAGCGATGCGCGCGCCAGCGGCAGACAGAACTGCTCGTAGAAGAACCTGACGCTCTCGAGACCTCTCAGTCCCGAGCAGCGCTGACCCAGCTCCAGGCTCGACAGCGCCGGCAGCGCATGGATTTCCGCATCGGCCGGCAACAGATCGGGGACCAACTCGCGATGCAGCGCCCAGGCCACTTCATGCCCGCGATAGCGCAGCTCCGCGGCCACGGACAACGCGGGGTTGATGTGGCCGGTCAGCGGCGGCACGACGATCAGGATGCGCGCCATCAGCCGCGCCTGGTGCCGGCGAGCCGGGTCGAGACGAACTCGGCGACATTGCCGACACGCAGCGCAATCAGCTCATCGAATGCCTTGGTCGAGAGCCAGCCGATGAGATCGACCTCATCGCCAAAGTGCCGCTGCAATCCGGCGGCAATGCTGACGAACTCGATGCTTTCGAGCTCGAGGTCATCGTTGAAGCTGGTGTCCGCGTCGATCTCGAATTGCCGTATCCAGTCCTCTGCCACGGATTCGCGGATGACGGCGCCGATCTGTTGAATGATTGCCGGATCGACCGTGAAACTCATGCTCCCTCCCCTGTCCATGCAATGACTTCGCTTCCGCGCCTGACTGTGTCGACCCACGAACCGTTCACGCAGATCCGCCGCTGCCGGATTGCGTCGAGACGCAACGAACGTGGATTCCCGTTCAAACCCGTTCCGCCGAGTTTTCCTACCGCTTCCTTCGCTGCCCACGCCCGCGCAATCCACTCGTCGCGATCTTCCGACGGCAACAGCTCGAGCTCCCCGGCAGCAAAAGCGAGTGCCAGGAAACTGTCCGGGCGCGGTTCGATCGTCTCGATGTCGATTCCGACGGGATGGCTGGCGGCGATCGCAGCGGCCCAGCGGCCCTTGTGACTGATGGAAATATGCAACGGCTGTATGTACGGGGCGGTGATATGGGGCCGTACGCACGGCTGGCCATTCGGCGCGTTACTGATTAAAAGCTCCTTCGGAAACAATGCCCGGTGTCCGTGCTTGCGCCACAGGTAATGTCGCACGGCATCCTTCGCGGCAATCCGGCCGTTGAGCCACGAGCGCTTGCGCCGAGGTGACAGCGACTCGTACTCACGCAGCTCCGGCTGATTGAGTATCCGCAGCGCAACATACTCGCGCATGTTCGCGGTATCGTAGAGGTCCTCGAAAACCACGAACGGCTCACCGATGTCCTCGCAGAGCAGATGTGTCTCGGCCTCGCGCGTGCGCCGATAGAACTCGCGCGTCATCTGATATCGCCTGGTATGCCACCCCAGCATCTCCACCGCCACTCGCCCTGCAGGATCGAGAAGCTGCTGATCGCTCCAGCAGTTCTGCTCGTCGAGCCTGTCGATGCGAATCTGACATTCGAATGTCTCACCCACTGAAGGCTGCGAACGGTAGAAGCGCACGGCCCCCACCCCGATCGGCATTGCGAGCGGCGCATGCGCCTGGGTCTCCATGACCCAGAAACCCGCGAGCTGCCCCATGTTATCCAGGAGCGCGCCGGGGCCCGGTGTCACTTTGATCGAGCCGTCGATGCCGTTGTCGCCGACCGGCCCCAGCCGGGTGACGCCGCGATAGGCGTCGCGATGAAACATCCAATTCTGCGAGTACAGCTCAGGGGCACTGATCGAGCAGGCGCGTGAATTTCGCAAGGGGAGCGCGCGCTGCGGGGGCGGCGCAGGATAATTTCGCGCGAGCACTGCGCGGCCGCGGATGAAGCCCTCGATGGCGACATCGACGTATGGATACTCCCGCATCGATATCTGAATGTTGATATCGACCGGCTCGGCCACGAGCAGCCAGCGAAACGCCAGGATGTGCTCGAAGGCCACGACAACGTAGCCGGGGAGCCGGGACTCCAGAGCCTCCCGCAGCAACTCGAGCTCCATCGTCAAGGGCACGACAGGACGGCAATCCGCGAGTACGGGCCAGCCCTCGCGCTCGCGATGGAATGAATGATCCCGCACCAGGGGGATTGTGGAGCTCACGTCCAGGCGCCGCCCGATGCGTACGTCAAAAGGTCCGGGCTCGGTGGGCCCCTGCGTCACGCGGCGCTCCTTCTCTCGCTGCTGCCACAGCGCAAGCACGTCGCGCCCCGCTTGCCGAACATCGGTCAGCACCGAAGAAAATGCCTTGTGCAGGGGATCGTCGCTCGAGGTTGGGAGCGTCAAGCTCTCATCGGACCCGGGTACCCTGCGGTCCAGAGGCGTTTTCAATTTGATCAGCGGTACGCCGAGCGAGAGGCGCTGTAATGCTGCGCGAGGAGGACTGCGCAACGGCTGCTCCTCGAGCCCGAGCACCGAAAAGTCGAACTGCGCACCCTCGACCCACAACGCGGCACACACGTGAGCCAGCTGCTGCAGGCCGCTGCGCTTTTCGATGTTTGCGCTGATCGCCAGATGGGCTTTGCCTTTCAGGGTATCCGCAACGAAGCCGACGAGGCTCCCCGTCCCCACTTGCACGAAGGCGCGGAACCCTCGCGCGTACAGGTTCTCGGTGAGTTGCCGAAAACGCACGGGCCGCAGCAGATGCTCCACGGCCAGGTGCTGCTTCCCCGCGATACTCTCAGGAAATTCGCAACCCGTGGTGGCCGACCATAACGGCACGCTCGGCTCTCGCAGCGTCGTGTTGCGAAAGAACTCGCGATAGCGCTCCACGTGAGGGGCGAACAGGGGCGAATGAAACCCGGAGGCAAATGGCAGCACTTGGGCGAAAATACGCTGCCGCAAAAAGCGATCGAGCGCGGTCTGAATGGACGGCCTGCGGCCGCAGAAGATCACCTGGTGGGGGCAGTTGTCGTGAGAGATCGTCAGCTCGGGCACGCCATCGAGCAACTCCAGTGCCTGCGATGCGCTGCAGGCTGCGGCGAGGAACAGCAGGTCGGTGTCGGGCATCGCTTCCGTTTGCACCTGCTGTATGGCTGACTGCACGGACGACTGAGGGAGCATGTTGCACGCCGCCATTGCGGACCACTCGCCGAGGCTATGTCCCGCCATCGCGTCGGCCTTTATGCCCAGGGCCTGCAGCGCCCTGAACAGCACCATATCCACCTCGTAGACACCGAGTGCGACTCCAAGCAGGTCCTTCGCGGGATCGAGTTTCCTCGCATGTCGCGGCGGGGACAGACGAAAATGCTCCGCAACGTCCTGGATTTGCGGATCGAATGTACTGTCCAGGCCCGGAAACACGAACGCGAGCTTGCCGTCAGCGAGCAGTCGGTCCGCAGAAAAGTAAATCTGCTGCTGTCCGCGCCAGGCAGCACCGCCGGCGACGACTTTGTGCGCGACGCTCAGGCGCACGTCGTTGGGCTCGACGATTGCCAGTCGAAAACGCCCCGCTTGCTGCGTGCGATCCCAGCGACGCCCGGCGAGCTTCTCCAGCAGGGACTCCTTCGACTCTGCCGCCACGGCCACGACCTGCGGCAGACGAACTATTTGCCGTCGCGGCAGGGGCGCGGCGCTTGCAGAGGGTGCGGAGCTCAGCACGGCATGCGCGTTGATGCCTCCGAACCCGAACGCATTGACAGCCGCGACGCGCACGCCGGCTTCCGTCCACAACTCCCGGCTGGCGATGGCGCGGAATCGCGTGGCCTGCACCAGGGGGTGCGGCCGGTCGCAATGCAAAGTCGGCGGCAAAACGCCGTGATAGATCGACAGTGCCGCCTTGATGAGCCCCGCGGCGCCCGCAGCGGGCATGGTGTGCCCGATCATAGACTTCACCGAACCGATCACCGCGCGGGGTTCGGAGCTCCGGTGCTCGCCGAAGAACTGTCTTACCGTTTCCAGCTCCGCCTGGTCGCCGGCCGGCGTGCCGGTGCCATGCGCTTCGAGCAAACCGATCTGCTCCGGGCTGAATCCGCTGTGTTGCCAGGCACGGTGCAGGGCCAATAACTGGCCGGATACTGAAGGCGCCAGCAAGCTGCTGCTGCGTCCATCGCTTGCGGAGGCGGCGCCGTGCAAGACCGCATAAATGCGGTCGCCATCTGCTTCCGCCTCGCCGAGCCGCTTCAGCACCAGTAAACCGATTCCTTCGCCGGCCAGAATCCCGTCGGCGTCCTCTGCCAGCGGACGAATCTGTTGCGAGCGTGACAATGCGCCGAGCTGACAGAAGGTTGCCCAAAATGTCAGATCGTGGCTGAAGTGCAGACCGCCTGTGAGCACCATGGCACAGTCGCCGCGCGCTAGCGCCTGACACGCCTGCTCCACGGCGATCAGCGCGCTTGCGCACGCCGCGTCCACCGTATATGCGGGCCCTCGCAGATCGAGACGATTCGCCAGACGCGAGGCCGCAAGGTTGGGGATCACGCCAGCGGCCGCATCAGGGCCGCAATGCTCCAATTCCGCCTTGAGTTGTTTGCGCACACCCTGCAGTTCCGCGGCGCGAATATCCGGCAGCAGATCCTGCAAAATCTGCAGTGTCTGCTGCACCATACGCGCATGCTGCTGAAGGCGCAGCGTGCCGGCTCCCGCGTAATTGCCGCGCCCCAATATGACCGCCGTCTTCTCGCGCGGAAAATCCCTATCGAGGTAGCCGGCATCCCGCAGGGCGCCGGCACCCACGCGCAGGCTCAATAGCTGATCCGGCTCCGCGGCGGCAACCGCCTTGGGCATGATCCCGAATTCGATCGGATCGAATTCGGCATACTCGTCGACGAATCCGCCGCGCCGGCAATAAAAGCGATCGACTTCGTCGGAGTCCGGATCGAAAAACACTTTCGAGCAGCGATGCTCGGGCACCGGGGCGATCGCATCGACCCCCTGCTGAATGTTCTGCCAGTAGCGCGCGAGATCGGGCGCACCGGGGAAAATGCAATCCATGCCGATAATCGCAACGGGTTCCACGACTATCCACCTGCGTGTGCGCTTCTAGGTTGCGGCGAGCCGATGCTCTCGGGCGTGCCGCACATCATGACGACCTGCACGTCCTCGCGATCGCCTTCGCACAGCTCATGCAACAGCAGCTCTACGCCGTCCCGCAAGGGAATCAGCCCTATGCCGCGGCGCGCGTACTCGCGCTCCAACTCCGGCGACACCATGCCCTTGCCCGCCCAGGGTCCCCAGTTGACCGACAACACGCGCCCGCGCATGCGCGATCGCAAAGCGTGCGCGAGTTTGTCCAGCACATCATTGGCAGCGGCGTAATCGGCCTGACCGCGATTGCCGAAAATACCGGCTACGCTGGAAAAGAACACCACGAATGTCGCGTCGTCGCGCAACGCCTTGCTGAGAGTCACCGCGCCGCGCACTTTGGTCTCGAACACGCGCGTAAAACTCTCGACGCTCTTGTCGCGCACGAGCTTGTCTTCCACCACGCCCGCGCCATGGATCACGCCGTCCAGGCGGCCATGGCGCCGGTACAGGCTTTCGATGAAATCGCCGAACCGGTCCGGATCGCGCACATCGAGCTGGGTGTAAGTTGCCTGTCCCCCGGCCTCCCGGACCGTATCCAAAGTCTGGCGTATTTCGCGCGCCGCAAGGATCTGCGCGCAGACCCTCTCGACCGCCGCCGGCGCCAGGCCCGGATTATCCGCGACCACGCGCCGGCGCAGCCCCTTCGGTTCGCGCGCTGCCGCGTACTCCGGCTTGTCGGCCACACTCTCGAGGCACGTGCGCCCCACTAACTCCAGGCGGCAGCGGTATCGAGTCGCCAGCGAGCGCGACAAGGCCGCGGTGATGCCCCGGGCACCCCCGGTGAGCAGCACGACGCTATCCGGGCCGAGCCCCAATTCAGGCTGGCCCTTGTGTGCCGCGGGCGCCGCACGAACCAACTCCATGCAGCGCCGGGTGCCGTTGTGGTACGCCACTTCGACCACACGGTCCTTGGCCAACAACTCGAGCTCCAGGTATCCGGCGAGAGCCCGGGGTCCTTCGCCCAGATCGAGATCCACACAGCGCGCATGAATCTCGGGCCGCTCCTGCGCGACTGACTTGATCAGTCCCGCGAGCCCCGCACCGCGATGATGGTCGAGCGGTGCCGCGCGCTCGGGAAAATGGCCGTAGCGCCCGCTCAATCCACTCGCCACCACCAGATGCGCCATCTTGCGCGTCAGCATCTGTCGCAGCAGATCGTAGAAGCGCGCCAGATCACGGTCGCGGTGGCCGGCGTGCAGGCTCGCCAAGTGAATGAGCCCATCGACCGACTCGAGATCGCCCGAGGCTCGCAGGTCAGCGGTAAACTCCAACACGAGGACCCGCGCGCCCTGGTGCTCGAGCCGTGCAGCAAGCTCTTGCGAGATACCTTGGCCATCCTCAGTGATCAGGAAACAGTTGCCGGCCAGCCCCGTCGCGCGCGCGACGGGCATATCGAGGGCCACGCTGCGCAGCCGAAAGCGTTCGATCGCTCCGGGAACCGCAGTTGCGCTACCGGGATCCTTGACCGACATACCCGTCACGGGCCGACTGGTGCGACTGGTGGCCTCGAGTGAATCGATCAGGGCACGCAAGGTCTTCAATGCCGCCAGACTCTCCAGCGCGGCATCGCGGTCCGCCGTGCTGCGGCCCGTACCGAGCCTCTGCAGCAGCTCTGCGATGATTTCCACTCTCTTGATGGAGTCGATCGACAGGTCGGCTTCCAGGTCCAGATCCAGGTCGAGCATGTCGGGCGGATACCCGGTGCGGTCGCTGATTACGGACAGCAACAAGGTTTGAACGTCGGCTGCACTGTCTGCGACGTCGTGGGCCGATACCTGAACGCCGCCCGGTGAGTTGTCGGTAGACGGCGGATGAGCGCCCGGGGCGGACACAGGCTGCGCCGGACCGGCCGGCAGCCTTTGCGACACCCACCCTAAAACCTCCCGCAAGCTCTTTTGAGCCGCGAGCTGCTCCAGGAGGCCGTCGGCATCGGCGCCGAGCTTGTCCTTGAAACCAAGCCGCTCGGACAGCTCGCCGATGATCTCCACGCGCTTGATGGAATCGATCGACAGGTCTGCTTCGAGGTCCAGATCCAGATCGAGCATTTCGGTCGGATAGCCAGTGCGTCCGCTCACGATTGCAAGCAGCGTATCCTGGAGACCGGCGGATTCTGTCTGTGACCCGGCGTTGGATATGCGTGCGAGCGCGGGCTCTCCGTCAAGCGTCTGCGGCTCGGCCCCAGTCGCCTCGATGAGCACGGGCAGTTGCGTCTGCCCGACGGTGCCTGCGGCGGAGTCTGCACCTAGAAAGCCCAGCATCACATCGCGCTGCGCGCTCACCATCTGGCGCACACCGTTGAGGAAATCCAGCACGACCCGTTCTCTCGGGCCTTCTACCCGAGGCGGCACGCCAGGACTCGCGGATACTTCGGTGAGCTTCACCGGTCGCGTGAGCGCACTTCCGGCATGACTCGGCAGTGTTCCTTGCAGCGGCCGTGCGCGCTGGCCATTGATCATCCACGTCGATGGGGTAAGCCTGCACGGCTGGTCGAGATCGAGCCGGCGCGCCTGCCGCTCCTCGTAAAGGGCACGGACATCGACATCATCGGTCAGTACCGCAAGCCGGGCGAGCGCTTCGAGGAACTGCGCGACGCCGGGCCGGCCCCTCTGGTCGGTGACGATCGTGTGGTGAGGCTCGCCGGCGAGAATCTTCTGCACGAATCCCGTCAACACGCGTCCGGGACCGACCTCGACAAAGATGCGTGCGCCATCGGCATACATGCGCTCGATCTGTTCAACAAAGCGCACGGGCTCCACGACGTGCCGGGCGAGCTGCGCCTTTACTGCGACGCTGTCAGCGCAGTACACGTCCGCTGTGGTGTTCGAATACACCGGCAGCTGCGGCGCAGACATTTCCAGGTCACGCAGACGATCGGCGTAGAGCTGTCCGGCGCGCGCCAATAGAGGCGAATGGAATGCGCAGGCGACCTCGAGGAGCTGCGCCGCAAGGCCGCATCGCTCGAGTGCCACTGAGGCGGCCTCTATTGCCGGCGAAGAGCCCGAAATGACAGTTTGCGCCGGATTGTTGTGATTCGCGAGCACAACGTCATCGATCCCACGCAGAGCGGTGATGATCGCTGCAGTCGTACCGCTCACCGCCAGCATCTTGCCGGGGTCGGAACCCGTGGCAGCTACGATGGCCTCACCACGCTCGCGGCTCACCTGCAGCAGCGTCCGCAGGTCAAAGGTGTTCGCCACCGCCAATGCGACGAGCTCCCCGTAGCTGTGGCCGGCCAACAGCTGCGGCTGCACGCCACAGCTCCGCAGCAGAGTCGCCATCGCATATTCAACGATCCCCAACGCGGGTTGCGCGACACGGGTATCCGTGAGCGCCTGCTGTTGCTCCCTCTCTTCGTCGCGCCCGTAGGCGGTGGCCGGATACAACTTGTCGAGCCAGGGCCGGCCGCAATGCAAAATCGGACGGAGCCGCGGAAACGCGACGAAAATGTCCTGCAGCATCCCCGGCACCTGGCTGCCCTGACCGGGAAAGAGGAATGCCACTTTGCCGCCGGTAGCGGCGCCGCGCCGCTGGATACGAAGATCTGCCACACCGCTCAGGGCAAGCTTCAATCTCACCGTGAGGTCGTTCATGTCCTCGACGGTGAATGCGCATTGAACGGCACCGCTGCCCAAAGCGCCCGCTGTAAACGCCAGGTCGCGGAGCGCCACCGGCGCAGTGGATCGATCCAGGAAGTTCTGCAGCCGACGCATCTGCTCGTCCGCCTCGGCCGCGTCGCGGCCGCGAAAGACAAACAACTCGGCCGGCCATCGTGGTACACCGGGCGGGTGGTTGCCGTGTGGTGCCTCGTGCGCCGACAGCAATGCGTGGAAATTCGTACCCCCGAACCCGAAAGCGCTCACCGCGGCGCGCGCGTGCTCGTCCAACCAGACACGCGGGGTCTTATGGAAGACGAACGGGCTGTTCGCCCGGCGGTACCAGTCCGTAGGCGTGTTTATATTTTGTGTGGGCGGCAGAACGCGATGGTACAGGGCCTTGGCAACCTTGATCACCCCGGCAATTCCCGCAGCGCACTTGGCGTGTCCGATCTGGCTCTTTACGGAGCCCAGACCCGCCTGTCCCGCAACGGCGCCGCCGCTGTTGTATATCTCGGTCAGCGTCCTGAGCTCGGTGCGGTCGCCGACCACCGTACCCGTACCGTGTGCTTCGACGAGTCCGACGGCGGCCGGGAGTTGTCCTGCTTGCCAATAAGCACGCTCCAGCGCGCGCTTCTGTCCCTCTTTGCGTGGCGCGGTCAGGCCCAGCCCCTTGCCGTCACTCGATCCGGCGATCGCTTCGATCACGGCATAGATGCGGTCACCATCCTGTTCGGCATCGCGCAGCCTCTTGAGAACCACTACTCCAGTGCCCTCGCCCAGGCAGACACCATCGGCTGCGGTGTCGAAGGAGCGGCAGCGCCCCGAGGGCGACAGCGCCTGAACGCTTGCGAACATCAGGAAATCATTGATGCTGTTGTGGAAGTCGGCGCCGCCGGCGAGCACCAGGTCGCTGTTGCCGCTGCGCAGCTCCTTGACAGCGGCCTCGATCGCAGTCAGTGAGCTCGCGCACGCCGCGTCCACCGAATAATTGACGCCTCTCAGGCCGAGCCGGTTTGCAATGCGCCCGGCGATGACGTTGGCCAGCACGCCGGGAAAGGAGTCTTCCGTCAGGTCCGGGAGTGCCGCGGCGAGTTGCGGCGGCAGCTCCCCGCAGTACTGGGCAAAGGTGTTGCGGAACGCATAAGCGTTGGAGAGGTCCGTTCCGGCTTCGGCCCCGAATATCACCGAGGTCTTCTCAGGGTCGAAACGACCTTCCTCGCCGTAGCCCGAGTCCGCGAGTGCCCGGCGGGCGACTTCCAGACTCAGCAGCTGTGCCGGCTCGATCGCCGCCAGCGATTGCGGCGGAATACCGTACTCCAATGGATCGAAAGCGATCTCATCGATGAAGCCGCCCCACTTGCTGGGCGTCTTGCCTCTCCCGGCCGCAGGTCCCTGGCGGTAGTAGATGTCCGCACTCCAGCGTTCCGCCGGCACTTCAGTGATCAGGTCGCGGCCTTCCAGGATGTTCGCCCAAAAACTCTCCACATCGGGAGAGCCCGGGAAAATGCACTCCATGCCGATGATCGCGACCGGCTCGTTGAGCCGGGCACGCGGTAACGGCGGCGCGGCAGCCGCCTCGAGCACGGTCGAGGAGTCGACGCTCACGGCCTGGTGCAGGCTCGCCATCGTCTGCACTCCGGCGCACAGGGCCGCTGCCTGGCCGATCATGTACAGGCCGTCGCGCTGCTGGGTATCGCAGTCGACGTTCAGCAGCGCCTCACCGCAGCGCTTCATGCCTTTGCTGGCGACCCGCAAACGGCCGACGTTGAAGGCTTCGAGCGCTTTCCAACTGTCCTGCGCGCCAAGACCCTGCTCGCGCAGGCGGCGCTTCTGCGCCGCGAACGTATCGATGAACCGGCTCGGCAAACAACGTATCGCGTGACCCGGCGCAGTTTCGATCAATGTCGTCTCGACCGCGTTCAGCACCTGGCGTTGAAACTCCCCGACAATCGCTCCCGTACCGACAGCTTCCTCGGTGGCGAGGTACGCCGTCCCCATCAACACGCCGATCTTCGCGCCGCGCGCCGCGAGCGGCGCAGCCAGCGCGGCAACCATCGCGGCGGAGCGCGCATCGTGCACCCCGCCGGCAAAATACACGTGCAGCTCTTCGGGCCGGTCGAGAGCCAGCAGCCGCCGGATCTGCTGTTCCCAGAGCACGAAGCTATAACGTGGGCCGACATGACCACCGCATTCGCGACCTTCGAAAACGAAGTGGCGCGCGCCATCCTTGAGAAACAGGTCGAGCAGACCCGGGGAGGGAACGTGCAGGTAGGTGGGAATGCCGAGCTCTGCCAGCGGGCGCGCCTGCGAGGGCCGGCCGCCGGCCAGCAGCACCACCGACGGGCGAAACTCCCGAATCAACTCCAGATGCGGGTTGAGGATCTCGGGCGGCGCGAAACCGAGGACACCGACTCCCCAACTTCGCGCGCCGATGCCGTCGCGGGTCTCCTCCAGCAGCTTACGGGCAGCTTGCGGCGGCATCAGCGACAACGCGAGAAAGGGCAGCGCGCCGTTGCGGGCCACCGCGACTGCAAACCCGGCCGTGTCGCTGACGCGAGTCATCGGGCCCTGTGCGATCGGAAAGCGAGTCCCATGTGCGCGGGCCAGCGGACTCGCCTCGGCCAATGGCGATAATCGCTGCGCCTGTCGCAGGTGGCCGGCGATGCACGTGCGCAATCCATACAACAACGTCTCGACGGTGGGATATTCGGCTGCGATCGCGCCGGCGAGCGCGGCATCCTGTCCGATCGGCAGCAGGTCGTGGACCAACTCGCTACCGAGCAGCGCCCGCACGGCATGAGCGTCGAGCTCGACGTGTCGTGCCGCTGCGGTACCCGGGCGGCTGTAAACGTGGTAACCACCGAGCACCCGGGTCTCACTGCCATCCATCGCCTGCACAGCCGCTTTGAGATCCGCCGGCAGCGTGCTCTCGTACAACAGGGAAAGCTGGCTGTCGAGGACGATCCCACGGGCGCCGGCCACCACGGCGGCAGCCGCTGTCTGCAGGCCCATCCCGCCGTGGCACCACACGGGAATCCCGCGTGCCTGCGTTAGTTGGAGGATTCGCTGCAGCAGCACGAAGGCGCCGTCGTCGCCGGTCGGGCCGCCACTTTCGGCGCCCTTCGCAATCAGGGCCCGCACGCCCGCTGCAATGGCAACGCAGGCCTGGTCCACGGAAACCACTTGAGCGATGATCGGAAAATGATCGAGCCACCGCTCGAACGGCGCCGACGCAGTGAGCACGGCGAAGCCGACTTCACGGGGCACCTGCTCGGGTGCAATTACAACATGATCCGGAATGCGAACGCCGACCGCACCGGTGGTCGAGCGCGAGCACAAGGGCCGAAGCGCTTCCAGAATGTGCGAATGCCGCGAGCCATCCCGTCCGACATCCACCGCCACCGCGCTGCCGTGCCGCTCGAGCGCCCGCGCCAGCGCCAGATCGGGCCGCTCGAAGGGAGTGATCGCAAGAAAGGGCGATGCATGAGCGCCTGCCGCCCATTCGTCCGTGCCGAATCTGACTGTGCCGTCAGCTCTTCCTGTATCAGGCCCGCTGGACATGCCCGAAGCTCCCTTTCGCTGTTTTTGGTGTCGCAACCAGAACACTGGACACAAACTGCGGGCCCGATCCGCTGCGCCGGCGGATCGCCGAGCCGTTGATCCCGGCACCTCGTGGACCGCATCCGTCTCCGCGGCGCAAGCTGCGGGAACGGCCAGCGGCTATTGTTGCTACTACTCGCGGTCCGACGTCAAGGGATCATGGTTGCTTTTTTTTGGGGCAGACCTTGGTAGCTGTCTTTGTTAGGAGACAAGATGCCGGTTGCGGACAATTACGCCGGCAGAATCGGCAAACAGGATGCCGACTCAAATCACCGATACAGTGCGTTTTCGACACAGGGGCACCGGGCCGGTGCGAAACCGCCTTGAAAACACGGCTGTAACAAAACGGAAATGGATGACGCGTCAGTGATGAAAAGGCGCGGCGCCCTTTGGATGTCCTGCGATTGGCGCGATCGTGCCCGGCGGCCCGCGACAAGTTGGCGCTTACGGTTCGGCGCGAGCAGGATATCGGCGCGCCTGCGCCGCGTGGCCTGCCGTGAGACCACGTGCCGTATGTGACAAATTCATTTCGCAGACGGTGACGCTCGTGCGTCGCTCGCGAACCATCACGGCGTTGGACTTGGCGATCTGATCGCGCGGCCGGACGGACTGCGTTCCGGAACGGCAGTCGTACGCGGCAGGCGTTTCCAGCCAGGTGCCTGGAGAACCGGAATCTCCTGCTGCGATACACACAAGCGAACAGAGATCGTTCGTCGCCCGTGGTCCACGCGCAGCGCTGCGGGGGCGCGAGACCCTCGATCGGCGCCGATACCTCTCTGCTCGAGATCTCACGAATCGGGGAACGACCTGTCCATATTCACTTCAGAGGGGGAGTGTATGAATGCGCGAATTCCAGTGTGTGCCGCAATCGGCATTGCGATGGGCTCTCTTGGCAACGCCTACGGGGAACAACCGCCGGCGCCCTGTCATCCCAATCCAAACGCAGCTGCAGACAGTGCCGCCGTTGCCAACCGCGGGGACGTGGTGAATGCGCCGCAGGCGCTGCAGGACCGGCTGATCCGGCTGGCGGACCGGCCCCATACGTATTTGCCGCTGCAGATATTTGCCGAGGCGGACAAGCCGAGTCAATTGTTCCAATACTATCTGCTCGATACCAACGGCTTCGAACCCAATGTCTTTACCAGGAAATTTCCCGGCGTCAACGACAGCGCCCAGCTGACCGCTACCGGCGCCAATTGCGGATTGCCCACGGTCGGCGCGGTTCGCGTCGTGCTGGAGCCGAAGCCCGGGTTGCCGACGGACCCGAACAATCCGCGGGCCTTCATCGATGTCTTCACCGACATCTCGCCGCTGTTCGTCATCAACAACGAGAGCGGCTGGTACGAAGGTTGGATGATCCACGACCTCCTCGTGCCGGCCACCGCCCCGCCGCGTCCCGACGGCCACGCTCAATTCGGAATGATCACGGCGCAGGATGCCGCCGAGCTGCTGGAGATGGGACAGCACCACAACGTCGCCGGTGCGATCTTCACCACCGACGGGAACGCCGTTCACTTCCCCAGCCAGTCCGATCACTTTCCGACCAGCCAGACGAATGTCGTGCCGATCCAGGAAAGCATGGGCGCGTACAACGCCTACCAGCAGAGCGACACTCACTCCTATTGGGAGTTCAACTATCTGGGTACCAACTGGATACATCCCCTCTATGAGCTGCCCTTCACCGGCGGCTTTCCCGACAACTTCGGCAAGGTGCCCGATACCTTCCAGGACGGTGAGATCGGCAAGCTGCAGTCCATCGTTCCAGGGTCGGGGCCCCGTGGAGTCGTCAACGATCCGACCGTCGTAGGTGACAATCCGTCGCTGCCGCGCGATCCCGACAAGTTCGACGGAACCGTCGATGCGCAGCGCGAATTTCGTCAGCGCGGCGTTCCGAGCGGCCTCGCCAACGAAATCTATCTGGACGTCTATGAGAGACCGGCCTCCTTCGAGCCCAATGTGAAGAATCTGCAGCGGCGACTGTTCGATGCCTATGCGGCAGAAGTGGCGCGCGTGGATGCGAATCATGACGGCATCATCTCGGCGGTCGAAGGCGACATCGATACCGCCTCGGACGGGTTTCCTGACAATACGCGGCTCTTTCTGCCGGCAACCGCTTTCGACCGCTTTGCCGTCTCGCGCGAAATCAACGACGGCTTGCTGGCACCGCGCTTCGCCCCGAGCCAGCGAGCCTGGGTTCTGACGGGCTTCCGCGTTGCCGTCACGCCTGCGGTGGCCGCGTCCGCCGGTCGTGATGCCGACGATCGATGAGTCACGTTGGGTTGCGGCACAGACGGGAGGCCACGATCGGAAAGATCGTGGCCTCCAATGGAGAATGCATTCATCCAGGGTTCAACCTGGTAGAGAGACACTGAGCCCGTGGATGGATGACAGGTCCTTCGCAATCCCGGTCCAGCACCAGTGTGAGGATTATCATGGGCACGCTTCCTACCTTGACCGCAGTGATCGGACTCGGCGTCGCCAGTACGCTCGCACCAACCGCCCGCGCCAACGACTGGTCGATCGGAGTCGGCATAGGCTTGCCGGGCGTGGTGGTCGCCTCACCGCCCGTCTATGTCCCCCCACCGCCCAGGTACTACGCCCCAGGCTACTATCCGCCAGGGTACTATGCCCCCGGGTACTACCCGCCGGGATACTATCGCCCGCCAGTCGTCATCGTTGGCGGAGATGAAGACGATTACGAGCGTCACCACTACCGGCATCATAGACACGAAGACGACGATGACGACGAGTAAAGAGGGCATCCGCGTCATCACCCCCCCAGGACGACAATAAGGCCGGCGGCAGGCACGCAGCGCGAGCCTGCCGCCACCGGGGACCGCTCGCTCTATTTTGGAACGAAGGATGGAACACCGAGCCGCGGAGCCGCGGTGAAATCGAAGCATCCCCACATGTCGTCCGACTTGTCGTTCGGCAGTGCGTCGAAACCGCCCAGGGACGGCAAGCCGAAGTTGCGCAAGCAGAATTTGACGAGGCTGACGTGCGAATGGAACTTCGAGTCGACGCCAACCCTCGCGTAGGGACTCACGACGAGACACGGTACCCGCGGCCCATAGCGAAATTGCGAGCCCTGATAGCCGGCCGGACCACCCCCCTTCCACTGCATGACGTCGGGCGGCTCGGCATGGTCATACCAGCCGCCCCAATCATCCCAGGTGATGAAGATTGCGGTCTTCGCCCACAGGGTGCTCTTGGCGACTGCAGCCACGCGCGCGGCAGTCCACGCGGCGCCAGGACCGACGTTGGCGGTGCTGCTTCCGGGGTGCTCGCTGAGATGACCCGGTGCATACATCCACGAGACCGCGGGTAGAAAACCGCGGGCGACATCCTGATCGAACTGGCTTCCCGCGACATTCCACGGATCACCCGCAAGAGCCTTGATATTGCGGAAATACGACGCGAGCTTGTCATCCGAATAAGCGCGCCAGTCACGGCCCGCGGCCTTCAAGGCACTGGGGAGTGAATTGATGTCGTAGGGCGGCTGCGGCTGATAGGTCCGATGGGCGCTCGAGTTGTCGATGAGCGGCGTGGTGCCGGCAATCAGCACGAGGTGATTGGGCTCCGACTGACTCGCGATCTCGGTGTAATACTGGTCGCAAAGGGTGTACTGCTGCGCAAGCGCCCAGTACGCCGGAATATCCTGCTTCAGATATTGCAGCCGCCGTGCCCCGGCGGGCGCGGGATTGTTCCGATGCAGCCACGCGCCGTGATCGTGCGGCGGGTCCGACTTTTCCGGGTCCGGCGCATGGGGCTCTGTCGTGCCGTTCGCTCCCGGAAACGTGCCGAAATAGTTGTCGAGGGTGTGATTCTCCTTGACGATGATGATCACGTGCTCGATCGGACTCAGCGCTGCGCCCCCTGCTGGATTGTTGCCCGGGTCGGGCGAGGTGTGTGTGTGTCCCTTGTGGTGTCCGGCTGCGGATCCTGGCGTCTGACTCATCGCATTCTCCTTCGAGAGGACCGATCCCTCGGTCGATATCCTATACCTGCTGAGGCGCGGGGAGCCGGCTCAGCGGTCCCAGGCACTCTAG
>CAZDTG010000011.1:0-51475 GCA_964508005.1 uncultured Steroidobacteraceae bacterium | reverse complement strand
CCACCAGCAGCACGCCCTCATCGCCGGCCAATACGCCGATATTGCCGCCAAAGCTTTCCAGCATGTGCACGCCATGACCCAGGTCGCGGTCTTCTACAGGCGTCCTGCTCCAGTCGGGAAGCTCAATGTGCTCGGCGGGCCGGCCCACCGCGACTGCGGACGACAGGCAACTGCAGACGAGGGCTGCCGTTCCCGCCAGGGCTCTCGCGAATCTCTGCACGCCGCGACCTCTCGATGGACTGGTGGATGCGCGCGCCGGGTTCGATGGCACCGGGCCGATGGCGCGCGCTCGAGAATGGTAGCCCAATTCGTTGCCGATCGTGCGCGGTTGCCGCTACGGGAGCAACCCGAAGACGGCTACGCCGTTTCGCGTGCCCACGAATACTCTTCCGTCCGCGATCGTCGGGGTGATGAACTTGTTGCCAGTGCCGAGGCGGTCACGGCCGCCGGCGGCCTGATCGCTGTTGTAGAGCTCGTGCGCGAGATTGGCCGCATCGTAGGCGTGCAATACGGCAGGCTGCGTATTCTCGAGCGCCCAGACGATGGCGTTCGACGTGCCATTGGCCGAGATCGCGGGCGACGCGCCGGGAAAAGGGAATTGTGTCGTGGACTGCGAGTTGCCCGCATTGGCGAGCGTTGCGTTCGTGATCGCGAACGCCTTGAGTGTGCCGCCGGCGTCGCCGTAGTACAGGCTGCCGTTGAAATACGCGGGAGTGCTGTAAATCCCGCCCGGGAGAGCGCCGTTGAGCTGTTGCCAGATGTTGTTCTGGCCGGCGTTGAATTTTCCCATCGCGTCGCGATTCACCACGTAGAGGTTGCCGTCCTTGCCCGCTCCGACCATGAGGTGCCGCACGGTCTGACCCGAGTCGGTGAGATCCGGAAGCAGCAGCTCACCGCCCGAACCGAGATCCTGGTCCACGCCCGACTCCGCCACCGTGTTCGACAGGGTGAAGTAATCCACCACGTTCAATGTAGCGCCGTTCGGCGCGAGCTTGAGGAAGGAGTTGCCGTAATCCTGCCCGCTGGGGAAGCCATTGGCGTCGAGAGTGGTCTCGAAGGCGCCGTTCGCGGACAACAGATAGATGTTGCCGGCGTTGTCGGCGCCGGGGCCGCCGCCGGACATCCAGATCGACGGACCCGCGTTGCTGTGGGGGCCGATGTTCAGCACGCGAGCCTGCGCCAGCGTCGTGCCGTTGTAGCCGATGATCCAGCCGGAATAGGGCGGCTGGTCGCAGTGCGAGGTCCAACTCGTATATACGATGCCCTGCGACAGCAGCAGCGCCGCGCGCTCCGCGTATTGTCCCGGCTCGAAGCTCGCTGTGACACCACCGGGGGCGGCGTAGGTCGCGGTGATCTCCACCGGCCCGTTGAAAAGCTCCGCTCCGGTCGTCACGTCGAGCGCGTGCAGGCGCTGGTGATAGGCGGACGACGCGTCCTTCGACATCGCGACGACGTATAGGGCGCCATGGGGTCCGGCACCGCGGTCGATTACCGGCGTCGACGTGATGCCGATGTTGGGCGTCACCTGGTAGCACCCATGATCGTCGCTCAGCGTTTCGCCCGAGCCGAGCAGCGAGACATGCCACAGCCCGGTACCCGTGTCCGAGTCGAAGGCATACACCGAATCGGCCTCGGTCGCCGCGAAAACGACGTTGTGCGCCGCGCCCCCCAGGGTGAGTTGCGACAGGTAAAGCGGCTGCGCGTCGACCTTGCCATCGACTGACAGGTTGCCGAGCAGTCCGAAGGTCGCCGCCGTGACGTTCGCTGGAGTCAGGATGGACTCGGTTAAATTCCGGCCCGTGCGGCCAACGTCATTCTTGTAGGTCACCATGTCCGTTGGAGACGCCGGCGTGGTCGATTTACCGGGGAAGCCCGATCCTGCGGCCGCCGAGCTGCTCGATGCGTTCCCCGCGGAGCCGCCGCCCCCGCACGCGTCGAGCTCCAGAGCCAGCGCGCCCAGACACACCGTGAGGGTGGCGCGTGTTCTTCTTTGTTTTGGCATCGAGACCGTCCACCGAGTCAAGCCGTCGGAGCCGGACGCAGATGATACTATCGGCCGGCTGCGGCGCTGGGAAACGCAGTTTCCCAGTATGAGGAGGCAGAGTCGTGCGAAGGCGCATGCGTGGCCGCATCCGCTGCGGCTTCGCGCGAGCCACGGGCGAAGGCATCCAGAGCGCAGTGAGGGTCGAAGGCCGGCTGAACGCTGACTAGGGCTTGTCGTTGGCGCGCTTGAGATCGGAGAGGATCTCGGTGCCCGGGAGCTCGGCGCTGGAGTCGCCGGGCAGCGGTCCTTTCACAATGAGGCGCTCAGGCACGGAGAACGATTGGTCGCGTTGAGATTCGGTGGCCTGGGATTGTGAAATGGTCCACGAGCGCGGCAGCAGATGCTTGCGCGCGATGGCGATCCATTCGGTCCACTCGGGCTGTGTGAACGCAGCGTCGCTCGTTGTCCACAGCTGGACGAAGCGCGCCCGTGCTTCGAGTTGCCGCCGCAGACTCGCGGCATAGTTCTCGCCCGAGCGGCTTTCGAGCTCCGCCGCCTGCGCAGCGCTGGCCACCCACTCGTTCAAACAACTCGGCGACAGGGGTGCCCTCACGCCGAGATCGTGCAGCTGCTCGCGCAGCCAGCGCAAGCCGCGACGGCGTGTGGGAAAGAGGAAGGGCGGCAGTGACTCGATGAGATCCATGGCGGAGGAATATGGAAGGTCCGGTCATCTTCGCGGCATTCCGGGGCTCGACGTGTGACACGCGTCACATCCATCGGTATCTGACTGCGCGGCTGCGCCGGCAGTTCCAGCCGCTGAACGGGCGCGCTCAGCGAGGGCTGCAGCCTTGCGAGACTCTGGCGGCGCGGCGCTCGCCGCGCTGCGTTTTCTGACGACGCCTACTTCGGCAGCTTCGCCGCCAACACGTCCACCTGATCGATTTGCGGCGCCCGGGCCAGCAGCTCCTTCGCGTTGGCCATCAGGGCGGAGGCGATCGGCCCCGCCAGATGGGCTTGCCGGCCCGAATCGTCCGCGAAGGCGTCGAAAATACCGAATGTGCCGGGACCCAGGCGCAGTGCGAACCACACGGGCGTGGTGCTTTCCTGATTGGCGAGCGCCAGCGCGTCGGTGAGGAATTTCTGGACGGCGGCCTCCTTGCCGGGCTTGGCTTCCATACGAACCAGTAATGCAACCTTGACCATGGCGTGCCTCGTGCGTTGATGTTTCGAGCGCCAGTCTGGACGTCTCCCCTGAGCTCCGGTAGTGGCGAAATCGTCGGAAATGGTATCGTTTCCGCCATGAACATCACCCTGATGGTCATGCCTGGCGCCTTCGATCTGGGGCTGTCGGCGGTGCTCGATACCCTGGGAACGGCCAACGAGCTGGCCGGCTCGATGGATTCGCCGCCGCCGCCGCTCGAGATCTCGCTGGTCGGCGCGCGGCGGCGCGTGCGCACCGCCCACGGTTTTGCCGTGCCCGTGCGGCCGGCGGGCAGTACACCGCGACCGGATGCGATCCTGCTGCCGGCGCTAGGGGAAAAGATGCCGGCGCAGCTGCTCGAAAGGCTGTCGCAGCGGGATGTTGCGGATGTCGGCGGGATGCTGCGCGAATGGTCAAGGGATGGCGCGCTGATCGCCGCGGCCTGCACGGGTACGTTCGTGCTTGCCGACAGCACGCTTCTGGACGGACATGGTGCCACGACGTCGTGGTGGTTGGCGCCGGTCTTCCGGCAGCGGTACCCCCGCATCAGGCTCGACGAGTCCCGCATGTTGGTTTCATCCGGGTCGTTCGTGACCGCCGGCGCCGCGCTGGCGCACATCGACCTGGCCCTCGGTCTCGTTCGCCGCCACAGCCCGGGGCTCGCGGCGCTGACCGCGCGTTATCTGTTGGTCGAGCCGCGCGCCTCGCAGGCGGCATTCGTGATCCCTGACCATCTCGTCCACAGCGATCCTTTGGTCGAGCGCTTCGAGCTCTGGGCGCGCCAGCACATCAAACAAGGCTTCTCGCTCGCCGGCGCCGCACGCAGCGTCGGCACGAGCGAGCGTACCCTGGCCCGCCGCTTGCGCGCCGTGCTGGGCAAATCACCGCTGTCCTACTTCCAGGACCTGCGGGTCGAGCGGGCAGTGCACTTACTGCAAACCACCAAGATCAGCCTCGAGCGCGTGGCCGCGGAGATCGGCTACTCCGACGGGGTGACACTGCGCGTCCTGCTCAGACGCAAGCTCGGAAGGGGAGTGCGCGAGATCCGCTCTTTGCGCAGCTAGGGAGCCTGTCTGGGGGGCGGCCGCAGCAGGCGATCCCGTCCCTGCCTGGCGTATTGCTACATTTCGAGGGACAAAGGGCCGGCGAATGCGCAGAATAGCGCCGCCGTGTCCCAGGGTTGAAAGCTCATGACGCCGCCCCGGTCCGTCACCATACAGGAGGTCGCCGATCTCGCGGAGGTATCCCCCAAGACCGTCTCGCGCGTGATCAATAACGAGCCCGGCGTACACCTCGAGACCCGCAACCGCATCCTCAAAGCGATCGAACAGCTCGATTACCAGCCCAACGTGAACGCGCGCGGGCTGGCCGGCGATCGCTCCTTTCTCATCGGCTTGTTCTGCGACAAGCCCGGCGATTACCTGAGCGACTTCCAGGCGGGGGCGGTGCAGCGCTGCCGTGAGTCCGACTTCCACCTCATGGTGGAGCCCTGGGACAGCGACAGCGCCGATGTTGGGCGGCAGGTCAACACGCTGTTGCGGCAGCTGCGCCTGGAAGGGGTCATTCTGCTGCCGCCCTTGAGCGACCATCCGGTCATTCTCGGCAAGCTCGCCGAGAAGTCGATCCCGAGTGTGCGAGTCACTCCGCGGCTGCAGCCGAGCGATTCACCGTCAGTGCGCATCGATGATTACGCGGCGGCGCGCCGCATGACACGCCACTTGCTCGATCTCGGGCACCGGCGCATCGGCTTCATTCTCGGGCGCCCGGGCCACGGTGCCACGGACGAGCGTTTTCGGGGCTTTCGCGATGAGATGCTCGCCGCGGGGGTCGCAGTGCACGACGAACTGGTGAAAGCGGGCAACTTCCTGTTCGCGGACGGTCTGGTATGCGCGGAGCAGATCCTGCGCGCCCTGGCGCCACCGACCGCCATCTTTGCCAGTAACGACCATACGGCCGCGGCCGTCGTCTCCGTCGCACACCGCATCGGGCTTTCGTTGCCCGACCAGCTCTCGGTGGCAGGTTTCGATGACGCCTCCATTGCGACCATGGTGTGGCCGGAGCTCACCACAATCCGGCAGCCGGTGGCCGCGCTCGCGCGCGCGGCGGCGGAGCTCATCATCGAGCACTCGCCCCGTCGCCGCGGTTGGCCCGAGCCCGTGCCGCACCGGCTGTTGGAATTTGAGCTGATCGTCCGCAGCTCCACGGGTCCTCCCGCCTAGGAGAGTGGCTGCAGCCCTGGCTGACAGAGGAGCTCGCGGCGCGGGCAGGCCTGCGTCACTCCAGCCGCCACCATCCCGGAAAGAGTCGCCGCACGTCCCGTTGAGCGAAGCGCTCGTCCATCAGGTACACCGCCCCGCGATCCTCGGTGGTGCGAATCACGCGACCGGCCGCCTGCACCACTTTCTGCAGGCCCGGATAGAGGTAGGTGTAGGCGTAGCCGGCGCCGAACCGCAGCTGCATCCGGCGCTGCATTTCCTCGTTCACGGCACTGACTTGCGGCAGGCCCAAGGTCGCGATGAACGCCCCAATGAGGCGCGTCCCCGGCAGGTCGATCCCTTCACCGAAGGCGCCGCCCAGCACGGCGAACCCGATGCCCCGGCCCTCCGGCGTGAATCTCCGCAGGAACTCGTCCCGGTCGCTTTCCGCCATGCCGCGCTCCTGGCGCCATGTCGGGACTTCGCGGTACCGCTCCGCGAAGCTCGCGGCAACCTGTTGCAGGTAATCGAAGCTGCTGAAGAAAGCGAGATAGTTGCCCGGGTGGGTTTCGAACCGCTCCCCCATGAGCTGCACGATGGGCCGTACGGAGGCGGCCCGATCGCGCCAGCGGGTCGAGATCGAGCGCACCACCCGCACGGCGAGCTGTTCCGCGCTGAACGGCGACTCGACATCCATGCGGCGGCTGTCCGCCGGCAATCCGAGCATGTCGAGATGAAATTCGGGCGGGCTCAAGGTGGCGGAAAACAGCACGGCCGCATGCGCGGCCGTCCAGCGGGGCGTCAGAAAGCGGCGCGGGATCACATTTCGCAGGCACAGGGTGGACTGTTGAGTCTGGCCTGATGACTCGTCCCGGCGGACGTCGAACAGCGTGTCGCTGTCCAGCCCCGCGGCGAGTGCGCAAAAGCGCAGGGCTTCGAAGTAAAAGGTCTCGACCTCGGAGGCGAGGATCGCAGACTGCTCGGCCGCCAGGTCGGTGATGGCCGCAACCGAGCGCTCCAGCGCGGCGAGAAAGACGTCCGGAATCTCTTCATAGGCGCGATAAGCCTCGGCTTGCTCCCGCAGCATGCCGTCCCAGGCGCGCGCCACTCTGTCCAGAGCGCTCTTCAACATCATGGGGGCCGCGAACCGCACGGCTTCGAGAGTCGCCCGATCGAGAGAGGCCGTGTACATCCTGCGCGCCCGTTCGATCAGGTTGTGAGCCTCGTCGACGAGGAGGCACACTTTCCATTGACGGGTGCTCGTCAGCGCGTATAGCGGGGCATTCGAGTCGAAATAATAGTTGTAGTCGCCGACGGCCACGTCCGCCCAGCGCATGAGCTCCTGTCCGAGATAGTACGGACAAACCTGGTGAGTCCGAGCGATCTCGCGCAGCGAGCCCTGATCGAGCAGTCCACGCTCCACTGCCGCGGCGCGCGCGGCGGGTAAGCGGTCATAGAAGCCGCGCGCCAGCGGACAGGAGTCTCCCGCGCACTCCTTGTCAGGATTCTCGCAAGCCTTCTCGCGCGCCACGAGCTCGAGAACCCTCAGAGCGCCGTCGGGCGATTTGATGTGAGCGAGGGCATCCAGCGCGAGCCTGCGCCCGGGCGTTTTTGCCGAGAGATAAAACAGGCGGTCGATCCCGGCCGCGGGCATTGCCTTCAAAGCGGGAAAAATCGTCCCCAGCGTCTTACCGATACCGGTGGGCGCTTGTGCCAGAAGCGTGCCGCCGCGTCGCACCGTCTTGTAGGCTGCTTCGGCCAGCGCGCGTTGCCCGGAATGGAGCTCCGGAAATGGGAAGCGCAGCGCCTCGAGCGCTGCGTCGCGCGCGCTGCGGTGGGCGGCTTCCAGTCGCGCCCACCCGATGAAGCGCTCGCACTGCGCGGCGAAGTCATTCTCGAGCGAGGCGGCGCTGTGGTGCTCCACGAGTGTCGTTTCCCGCTCCGTCGCCACGTCGAAGTAGACGAGAGCGAGTTGGATTTCCGGCAGGGCTCGTTTACGGCATAACAAGGCGCCGTAGATCCGCAGCTGCGCCCAGTGCAGGGCGCGATGGTTCCCGGGCATCCGTTCCAGTCTGCCGCGGTAGGTCTTGAACTCCTCGAGTTGGTTCGCCGCGGCGTCGTAGCCGTCCGCCCTGCCTCGCACGCGCAGCTCACCGTATTCGCTTTCGAGGGTGATCTCCCTTTCGTAGCCGGCGCGGCGCCGGCCGGCCACGGTCGAGTGTCCTTCCATCCCCTCCTGAGCCGTTGGCGAGGGTGTGAAGCGGCGGTCGAGATCGCCTCGCTTCGCCGTGAACTCGCACAGCGCGCGCACGGAGATGGTGTAGGTCATGGCAGCACTGCCTGCCAGGCGACCTTGCACACGCAGACCGGAATATCCCGCGCCACACAGAAATTCAGCCAGCGGATCTGGTTGTCCTGCAGCCGGTCCCCGGGTCCTTTGACTTCGATGAGCCGGTAGCGGCGCTCCCCGGGCCAGAGTTGGATCAGATCCGGCAAGCCGCTGCGGTTGGCGCGCAGATCCGCGAGCAGCCGCGCGAAGAATTCATGTAAATGGCCGGCCGGTATGCAGTCGAGGGCCAGCTCGATGTCTTCCCGGGTGAGCCACTTCCAGGCCACGAACGGTGTCTGGATGCCGGCCTTGCGCTCGAATGTGTCCAGGATGGTATCGCGATAAGCGCCGCCTTCGAGTTGGGCGAGGCAAGCATCGAATTGCGCCGTGCGCCGCGCGTGGAAATCAGCCTCGAGCAGATCCGCCGGCGCCGCATGAAAGGCATGGAAGAACGCGCCCGGGAGCGGCGCGAAAATGGCGTCCCAACACAGGAGCCCGAATAGGGCGTTTACGAGGGTATTCTCGACATACAGCACCGGCGTGTCAGCGCGGCTGAGATGGTCCCTCACGACGAGCTCTACCGGCTGCGGTGGCTCGGGGTGAGGTAACACCAACTCCAGGGTGTGCCAGCCGCGCTTCGGAGCGCGCCCGCGCGCGGACGCTTGCTGCAGGGACCTCCCCAGCCTGCGATTCACACGGCGCAGAATGCGCGCGGAGAGTTGTGCCTCCAGCTCGTTCGCAGGTGCCTGTTGCATCTGGACGAGCAATGCCGCCGCCTCATCCAGGCGCTCGAGTTTTTCCAGGACCCGGCTCGCGCGCGTGCGTGCCTCGGGGTGGCTGCAACCCTGATAGATCTCGAGCGCCCGCGGCAGCTCGTGTGCTCGCTCGCAGAGATGCCCTATCGCAAACAGCAGCTTCGCGCGTTTCGTCTCGATCCACGTAGCGCTGGCGCCGATCGCGCCGGGGGTGGTTGCGGCGCCCGCCGCTTCGATCCGAGCGTCACGCGTATCGTCACCTTCCACGAGGGCTGGCGGCACGGCGGCCAGCACCTCCTCGGGCGGCACTTCGGCCTGCAGAAGCTCGCGGCAGCGGTGGATCGCGTAAAACTGCTCAACCTGCCGGCGTGTCTGGAACGCGCGCGCCGATTCGTCGAGGCAGATGCTCTCATACCGGAAGATACCGAGGTCCGCCAACACGAACTCCGACCAGCTCTGGTGGAAGTTGCCGAAGAACATGAGCCGCAGGCGCTCGCACAGCGGCGCGATCCGGACCTGGAAGATTTCGTCGGGTGCTTCGGGCCACCACTCCTGCAGAGGCCGTATCTCCTCGGCCTTCGCGCCGGCGAGCGGTATCAGCTCTGCTTTGCGCGCCACTCTTGGCGCGCCGCGCAATCCGAGAGCACACCAGAGCTCCGCCTTGCGCAACAGTCGGTAGAGATCGGGGAAATTGACGCAGGGGCGCGGATCGAGCCAGCGCAGATCGATGAGCGGCGCGGCCGCGCGCTTCGGGCAGCCGATTTCCCCGTAGCGGAGCTTGCTGGTCCGGAACAGATCGCCCTGCCGCATGATCATGCGCACGGCGAGAGCCGCGGATTCGATCGGCAGCCGGGCGAAGCTCTCGATGAAGTGCAGCTCCGCGTCGTCGAGCAGATCGCGGTAGCGGCCGCGGAGCCAATCGAGCGCCACGGTGAAGTTTTCGAGGTAGTAGTACGGGCGCGGATGCGCGTTCACGACTTCGTTCGGCGGTAGCGGGACAAAGTGCAAGCGTAGGAGAGAGACGCCGGCCGCGTCCATCCAGTGCGGGCGTGCGCGAGGTACTGTATGGCAGGCGTGAGCGCGCGCTCTGCGTTTCAGGGCTCCGTCAGTGTGCTACTTGCCCGTTCTGCGCGATCTTCCAAGCGTCTTCTCGACGTCGGCCACGATGCGGCACGCCAGGTCGATCGAGCCCCGCAGGCGAGTAAGCTCGCCCACGTAGCCGCCCATCGCTTCCTCCGCCCGCCGGCGCAATCGTGCCGATGTGATGAGCTTGCGGCGGGCAAGCAGGGCGATATCGTCCCGGTCCTGACTCGAGAACCGGCTGATCTTGCTCACCGCCAGATCGAGTGCAGCGAGCACACGAACATCAAGAATATTCGCATCGATGCCCCCGAGTGCGAGCGGTACGGAATCCTCGTACGCGTCTTCATGCATCAATGCGAGCGTGTCGCTGTACTGACGGTCGAAGTAGAGCAGACGGGCCGCTCCGTCGGCGTCGTGATAGGAGACCTCGAGATTCTCCGGCAGCACGACTCGATGTGAGAACGCCGCGTCTATGTCCTGAGAAACGCGCTCTCCGGTGTAGAAGTGCAGGGCGGCTCCGCCGGCGACGTACATTTTGATGGGCAATACTGGTTTGGGTAGTGCGGCGAGCGACGCTGCGATGCGCTTCGCGATCTCGCGGAACGCTGCGACGTACTCCGGCCGGGCGTCAGGGTCGGGCCGCATGCGCGATCCGGGCATCCAGGAGCGGGACGAATCGCGAAGGCCGTACCGGGCTGCGCTCGAGCCAGCGGGAAAAGACCACGACCTCGGTCGCTCCGGGGTGCAGCTGCTCGGCTAAGGCCAGCAAGCCGCGGCGGTCGTGGCCCGGCAGACTGGCAACCATCACGGCCAGACCCGCCATGAAAAAGCGTGGGCCCATCCCGGTCCACCTTGCAACGTCAACGTTGTCCGAAGCGCACAGCTCCACCAGGCTCTCTTCGTATTCCCGGTCCACATCGCGTGGAAAATGGCCATCCGGGGTTGTGACAGGTGACCGTGCGTCGAGCACAGCCAAGCGGGTGCCAACAACCCGTGCCAGCGAGAGCAAGGTCTTGAAATCGCACGTCTGCCGGCGGCGAAGCCGGGAAAGGGTTTCTTTGCGTACGCCCGCACGGGCGGCCCACTCGGAATCGGTCAATCCGAGTGCCCGGGCATGCGAAGTGAGGGCGCCCAGCGTCTCCGTAAGCATCTCATTGCCTTTAAGATCAACAAAATGTTACGACCCGTTGACCTAAAAGTCAATAAACCGCGGCGCTTGGGCCATGCGCACCGCGGCCGCCTTTTGCTCAGGGTGCCGGAGGCCCCGACCGCGCCACGAAATCGACGAAGCCGACCATGAATTGCTTCAGGCGCTCCTCCATTGCGGCATCCTTCAGCACTCCCTCGGGGTCGAACACACTGGCCGCGTGCGCGACCATGAGCCGCCCGCCGAACCATGCGCGCGTCCCCAGTGTGCGTAGCACTGGAAGCCACGCCGCCTGGCTCAACGTTGTACCGAAGTTGCCGGGGGAGGCGCCCATCAACGCGAAGGGCTTGTCGCCGAACACACGCTTGATATCGGACGACGGGCGGGACATCCAGTCGATCGCGTTTTTGAACACGCCGGGGATCCCATTGTTGTATTCGGGCGTCACCAGCAACACGCCGTCGGCCGCGACGATCGCTTCTTTCAGTGCCGCGGCGGCGGGCGGAATGCCTTCCGAGACTTCGACATCCCCGTCGTAGAGAGGGATGCCGTGCAGGGTCTTGACGATGAGCTCGGAGCCGGCCGGCATCGCCTTGGCGGCGGCCCGCAACAGCGCGGTGTTGAACGAGCCGCCGCGCAAACTGCCGGAAATGCCGATCAATTTCACCATCGCCTTGCTCCTGCCTCGAAGCGGAGGCCGGGCGCGTGCCGCTTTAGGCGGACGCTGCGCGCGGCTGCGCACCCTGCCCCAGAATGTTGACTGCGGACTTGTACAATCGTGCCCGTAAATTGAACCGGTCGCTCGCCCGGGTGACATAACGAACGGCGACCTCAACGCCCCCCACCGCGGGCCGTATGCTCAATCCCGGCGTCGCCGAGATCTGCGGGCCGCGGCGGGTGTGTGCGGTGTTCTTCCATTCCTGCTCCGCCAGTCTCGAGCCGTCGGTGGTCGCCGCGATCACCTCCTGGTAAAGCGTGTCGGCGATCGCGGTGGCATCGCGCTCGTAGGGCACCAGCACCAGCACCTCATCCCATAACCATTGGCCCGAGGTCGAGAAATTGAAGTAATGCCCGCTGATGGCAAAGCTGTTCGTGAACGTGACGCGCCGCCCGGTCGGGTGGCCGGCGTCCGTCCAGTTGCCGGTCTCCAGCAACACCGTGTGGAACATGCCGAGCTCGATGACCTCGCCGCTGACACCGTTGATTTCGACCCAGTCGCCCAGCCGCATGCCATTCTTGCCCATCAGCACCAGCCAGCCGATGAAGGCCACGATGAAGTCCTTCAGCGCCACCGTGAGGCCGGCGCCCACGATGCCCAGCATGGTGCCGAGTTGTGTCGGCATCCCCACCAGCAGCAGCAGGATGACGATGATGCCGAGGATCTGCAGAGCGACCCGGGCGACGCTGCGCAGGGTCTCGACCTGGCGGCGGTCGAGCTTCATGCGCCCGAGCAGCCTCTCGAGCGACTGATCGGCAAACAGCAACAGCAACAGGATCACGATCACGGTCGTCACGCCCGACAGGCCGGCGTGCAACACCGTGATCGCCTGCGAACCGACGACTTCGTTCCACTTCCCGTAGACCTCCGCGAGCTGCCGGCGGTCGGCCATGCGCTGGTCGAGCGAGGTCAGGAGTTTCTGATCGGCGAGCAGTTGCCGCGTGGTGGCGAGCAGAGTGGTGGTGGCGTCGCCCGCCGCGGGCGCTGGCGCATCCGGGGCGCGTGCGCCTCCAGCCGGCACGGTGCTGGCAGTCTGTGCGCCCCGCAGTCCGGGAGCGCCCCTTTTGCTTTCCTCGAGTTGCGTCGCCAGCTTTTGCCGCTCAGTGCTGAGCTCGGTGGCGCTGCCGCTGGCCTGCGCGGCCGCATATTCCAGGTAGCGCTGCCTGTTCCGCAGCGCAAGCCATTCCCGCACGCGCTCGACCAGGCCGTGCAGACTCGACAGAGGATCGGCTGCCGCGGCCTTGGATGCCGGCTGGTTGTTCTTGGTTGCAGCGTGGTCCTGCATCATCTTCTGGATGCGTTGGTGGACGTTGCCGCCGGCTTGCAACAAGTCCTGATTCGCGGCCGCCACTTCGTTCTTGTCGAGCTCCAACTGCGATTGAGCGAGATCGAGGCGGTCCTGCAGAGTGCTGTTCTGCGCCCCTGCGGGCTGCGCGAGCGCCGCGGTCAACTGGCTCACCTGCGCCTGGTCGCTGTCCATCTGCTTCTGCGACTTCTGCAGACGGTCCGCGATCTTCTGCGCCTCGGGGCTCAGGACCGGCGGGTGGGTCTCGATCTGGCGCAGGGCGGCCGCGAACGCGACATCGAGCTCATGATCGGCCAACTGCGTGGCGGACTGCGCGTAGGGCAACTCCTCGGGTGCAGTTGCCAGCGCGCTCAACTTTTGCGCCCTGCGGAACGTGCGCTCGTCGATCGCGAGCGCCGAATCGGTAGCGGAAGGTTGCCGCGCGTGCTCCAGCCTCGCCAGCTCCGGCGGCGGAGGTTGGTTCGTGGCCCAGATGCCATAGAGGGCGGCCCCGAGGCAGGCAAGAAGGACGGCAGCAGCGGTTTTGCGTAGGGCGCGCATCGTTGTGGGTCGTGAAGGCCGTGGCTGCCTATGATGCCACGATGGCTCGCGTCCAACCGATCTGGCGCGATCCGCCGGCGATCGCGGCTAGCCTTCGCTCGCTAACGGGGCCGTCGCTTGCCGTGCTGATGCACCCCTCGGTTACCGGCTAACGCAGCCCGCTGCGCGCCGCTTGAACGACCGCCCGGGTCAGGCGACTCAGCATCGGCACCTGCAGCCGCGTGTGCTGCCAGTAAAGCGGTACCGCAAGCCTGCGCTCCGCCGCGAGCGCGATCAGCGCACCCGATTCAAGGTGCTGGCGCACCAGTGCGATCGGATTCATTCCCCAGCCGATGCCGGCCAAACTGGCGTCGATGAAGGCCTGCGTCGATGGAAACCAGTGTGTCGGGATCTCGACTTCCCGCCGCACGAGGCGGCGGGCCCATTGCGCCTGCAGTCGATCCTTGCGGTTGAATCTCAGGCTCGGCGCCTTGGCTAACGCCGCCGCCGTCACGCCATGTGGAAAGTACCGCCGCACGAACCCGGGGCTGGCCACCGCGAGATAATCCAAACGCCCGAGTGACACGGTATTGCAGCCTTGCACCGGCTGTGAGTGGGCGGTCACCGCGGCGAGTACTTCCCCGGAGCGCAGCCACTCGACCGTGTGTTCCTGGTCATCGAGCGCAACGTCCACGAGCGCCTCTTCCTGAGCGGTGAATTGCGACAGCGCCGCCATGAACCAGGTACCGAGGCTGTCCGCATTCACTGCCACACGCAACGTGACCCGATCGTCAGTTGCGCCTGTATGCGCCAACTTGGGAAGCGCGCCCCGTAACTCCTGTTCGAGCAACCCCACCTGTTCTACGTGGCTGCAGAGCATTCGGCCCGTCTCGGTAGCCGTACACGGCAGGCCGCGAACGATCAGCACGCTGCCCAGCCGTTCCTCCAACTGCTTCACCCGTTGGGATACTGCGGACGGAGTGACATTCAGCGCGCGTGCGGCGCGCTCGAAGCTGCCTTCGCGCACGACCGCGGCAACGGCTGCCAGCGACGCGTAATCGAGCATGGGGAGAATTAGCGCAGCTTAACCAGATCCAGTAAGTTTAAATGGATTCAGCACGCCCGCGCCAGCAGACTGCGCAGCATGTTCGGATCCGCCTTCACCACCGGCTTTGCGCTCAGCGCCACGCTCATCATCGCCATCGGCGCGCAGAACGCGTTCGTCCTTCGCCAGGGCATTCGCAAGGAGCACGTGGCTGCGATCGTCGTCTTTTGCGCCGTTGCGGATCTGCTTCTGATCGGCGCCGGGGTGGCGGGGCTTGCGGGTATTCTGGGGGACTCGCCCGCTCTGCTGGCGCTTCTTACCGTTGCCGGCTCGGCCTTTCTCGTCTGGTACGGCGTGCGTGCTTTGCGCCGTGCGCTCCTGCCCCAATCGCTCCAGGCGGCGGCGGGAACCGGGCCGCTGTCGCTTGGCAATGCCATGGCGCAGGCAGCCGGGTTCACATTACTCAATCCGCACGTGTACCTGGATACGGTGCTCCTGATGGGCTCGATCGGCACACGTCAGCCTCCGGACATGCGGGTCTGGTTCGTCGGCGGCGCCGCCTGCGCGAGCGGGGTGTGGTTTACGGCGCTGGGGTTCGGGGCCCGGCTGCTTGCGCCGATCTTCGCCCGCCCGCGAGCGTGGCAGGTGTTGGATACGCTGGTCGGCCTGACGATGTTGGCACTGGCGGTCGTGCTGATCCGCCAGGGATCGGCGGGGTTGCCGCACCTGTAGGCGCCATCTTCGCCCCGCCTAGCCCTGCGCGAGCTCGAAACCCTCGTCGAGCCACCCGGTGACCCCGCCGATCATCAGTTTCACCGGCCGGCCGAGCTGCGCGAGCCGGATCGCTCCCTTATGGGCGCCGTTGCAGTGCGGTCCGGCGCAGTAGACGACGAAAACGGTATCCGCAGCGTACTGCGCCAGGCGGGATTCGATTATCTTGCCGTGCGGGATGTTGACCGCGCCCGGGACATGGCCCCGTGCGTAGATCTCGGGACTGCGCACATCGACGAGCACGAAGTCCGGCTCGTGGGACAATGCATCGTGCACATCCCAACAGTCGGTCTCGAAGGTCAGGTCGGCGGAGAAATGACTCAACGCGAGCGCGCTGTCGGCGGGCCGCGTTCGGGTTACGGCACTGGGCATGACGATCGTCCTTCTGCAGGTGAGCGGAGCGCCATACTGCCCGGCCGGCGCGCACCGGCCCAGTGGCATGGATGCCATGATGCGTTAAGATCACGCCATGTCCTCGCCAGGCCACAGCTCAGCCGCACGCCACACCGTCGCCGCCGTCGCCTACGACCGCCTGTGCACGTTCGAATTCGGGTGCGCGGTCGAGTTGTTCGCCCTGCCGCGGCCGGAGCTGGAGGTTCCCTGGTACGACTTTGCCGTGTGCGCCGCGGAGCGTGGGCCGATCCGGGCCACCGGCGGCATTGCTGTGCAGGTATCGCATTCACTGCGCCTGCTGGATCGCGCGGACACGATCGTCATTCCCGGCTGGCGTGATGCAGACGAAGCCCCGCCCCTGCAGCTGCTGCGGAAACTACGTCAGGCCTATGAGCGCGGCGCCCGCTTGTGCTCGATCTGCTCGGGCGTTTTCGTGCTTGCTGCCGCCGGCGTCCTGTCGGGGAAGCGGGCGACGACGCATTGGAAATATGTCGACCGGTTGGCCGCGCGCTACCCCGACATCGTAGTTGAGCCCAACGCGCTATATGTCGACGAGGGGCAGGTGCTCACGTCCGCCGGCTCGGCCGCGGGCCTGGATATGCTCGTGCACCTGGTG
The DNA here is from genome assembly GCA_964508005.1 of uncultured Steroidobacteraceae bacterium. Taxonomy (GTDB): domain Bacteria; phylum Pseudomonadota; class Gammaproteobacteria; order Steroidobacterales; family Steroidobacteraceae; genus 13-2-20CM-66-19. The sequence goes on along the minus strand of CAZDTG010000011.1, from coordinate 35,413 downwards.
CGCAAGGACTTTGGCGCAAAGATTGCCAACCAGGTGGCGCAGCGTCTGGTCATTCCGCCACATCGCGAGGGAGGGCAGGCACAGTTCGTGCCGCGTCCCGTCGCATCGGACGAGCGCGGCCGTCTCGCCAGGCTGCTCGACTGGATACGTGCCCACCTTTCGGCCGAACACACGATCGCCTCGCTTGCCCGTCAGGCTTCGATGAGCGCACGGACGCTGCAACGGGAGTTCAAAGCCGCCACCGGCCTTGCCCCGTACGCGTGGATCGTGCGCGAGCGCATCGAGCGTGCCAAGGAGCTACTGGAGACCGGGCGCTTGCCGGCCCAGAGCATCGCGGAGCGCGTTGGAATGGGAAGCGCGGAATCGCTGCGCCACCATTTTCGGGCGCAGGTCGGCACCACGCCGGCACAATATCGCGCCCGTTTCTCCCGGTAGCGCCTGCACCAGAGTTGCGCCGCGCAGGGCTCCCACCGCAGCGAGCACTTCAGGCAGGACCGCCGTCTCACTTTGGGATTTCGGGTTGGCGGTCCGGACGCGGGGCGTCACATAATAAATCCTCTCCGGTGCGACGGATTTGGAACGCATGACTCAGGAGGACTTCGAGCGGGCGCCCCTGCGTTCGCTCGTTCGGCGGCTCGAGCAGGAAGCGGCAGAGGACCCGACCGGCTATCGCAGAAAGCTCGGGGCACTGGCCTTCCTGGGTTATGGCTACATTGCGGCCGCTCTGGCCCTGCTGATCGGCGGAGCCGCCCTGATCGTCTGGCTGGCCGCCACCGTCAGCCACGCCATGCTGCTGCTAGGAAAGCTCGGATGGGCGTTCATCGTCCTCATCTACGTGGTGCTGCGGGCGATGTGGGTGCGGCTCGACCCGCCGCAAGGCCGCACACTCACGAGCAACGAATATCCGGAGCTGTTCCGGCTCATCGAGGTCCTGCGCGCGAAGGGCGGGGCGCCACGCGTCGACCATGTCCTGCTGACGGGCGATTTCAATGCGGCCATCGTGCAGCACCCGCGATTCGGCATCTTCGGCGGGACGCGCAACTACCTCATGCTCGGCCTGCCTCTCATGCAGTCGTTGTCGCGGGAGGAGTTTCAGGCCGTGGTCGCCCACGAGTTCGGCCATCTCTGCGGCGCGCACGGCCGATTCGGTGCCTGGATTTACCGGTTGCGCACGGGCTGGGCGCGCTTGCTGAGCGCCTTGCAGGCCCATAACCACTGGAGCGCGGGGCTCTTCACCCGCTTCTTCAACTGGTACGCCCCGTTGTTCAGCGCCTATTCCTTCGTCCAGGCGCGCCAACAGGAATACGAAGCCGACCGGATGTCCGTGGAGGCTGTAGGCCGTCGAGCGACCGCCTCCGCGTTGCTGCGCGTCAACACGCAGGGCGAGTTTCTCGCCGAGACGTTCTGGCCCTCCATTTTCAAGCGCGCCGACGCCGACGCCGCCCCGACGATGTCGCCCTTCTCGATGCTCGGCCCGTCATTGAAGCAAGGGGACCCGATGGCCGCGCCCGACCGCTCGCTCGCCAAGGCTCTCGCGCAGCGAACGGGCTACGGTGACACGCACCCCTGCCTCGCCGACCGTCTCAGGGCGATCGCCGTCGCCCCCTACATGCCGGAGCCGATCGACTCGAGCGCCGCAGATGTGCTCCTTGGCACAAAGATCGAAGACCTGCGGCGGGAGCTGGATGAGCGCTGGCGCTCGGGCGTGAAGCTGTGGTGGGTGAAGCGGCATCAATACGCCAGCGAATCGCGGGCGCGCCTCGCATCGCTCGAGCGCAAGGCGGAGACTGAGCCGCTGTCCGAGGACGAACACTGGGATCGCGCGCGCTTCACGGAAGAGTTTGGCTCGACCGATGCGGCAATGTCGCTGTATGTGCAGATTCTCGAGCGTAATCCCCAACACGTAGGCGCTCTGTGGCGGCGCGGACAGCTGCTTCTCGCGCGTGATGACCCGCAGGGGATCGATCAACTGTCGGCTGCCGCGCGCATCGATCCCAAGTTGGAACAGTCGGCGTGCGCGGCAGTCGTGGGCTTTCATCGCCGGCACGGGCGCGAGGACGAAGCGCAGGAATACGAGAAGCGCTATTGGGAGCTCACCGAGCTGGGCGAGCTGGCACGCCGTGAACGGGCCCACGTGCGTTCCACGGACCGCCTCATCGGGCACAGTCTCGACACCGCCGCCGTCGCCGCAGTCGCGCGCAGTCTCGAGCGGATAGGGGGTGTGAAACGCGCCCTGCTGGTTCGCAAGGCGCTCAGATATCAACCGGAACGGCCGTTGTTCGTATTGGGAGTGGTCTCGGATGCACCGTGGTGGAAGCCGGTATCCCGCGCGGCGGAGAAGGAGCTCGTCGCCAGGATCAGCCGCGAGCTCAATCCTCCCGGCGACGCCCTGATTGTCTCGTTACACCTGAATGCGGCCTTCCGCCGGCCGTTGCGCCGGGTCCGCGGCAGCGAAATCGTCCGCCGCGGCCCGGCACGGCATCACTAGTAAGCGAAGTACGGTCCCATGCCGCCCGAGGTGTTCTTGCCCTCGATGGCGGTGAAGACGTTGCGGCCGTAGAAGAAGGGCAGGCCGAAGTCGAAGCTTTGTGAACCGGTGCCTTGTGGTGCGGCTACATTGTCGAAAGCCGTGAACGTCGAGCTGCTGCTGCTGTTGAGCACGTTCGAGACCTTGAAGCTCACCGTGGACACGACGTTGTTGGTGCCCTCGTTGGTGGCGGAGAGCGTGAGCTGCGAGCTCGGACAGAAGAACTGATTTGGCGCGGTTCCGCACAATGCGATCGAACCATCGTTGAAGAAATTGAAGTTCGAGCCGGAGTCGAGGTAGCTGTCCCGGTACGCCACGCCTTTGTAGGTGATGGTGATGAAGCCGTTGACCTGGTCCGTGGTGAGTACGGTGGCACTCCCCAACGCATTGTTGCTCTCGGTACCGATACCGAACACCAGGGCGCCGGTGGCCGTCGGCGAGCCGGCATCCGGAATTGAGGGCATCTCGACAATGACGCCGTTGTTGTCCGTCGTGAAGCTCGCTACCGGATTGGCTGCCTCCTGGTTCAGAGCGACTTGAGTCGCGCTACATGCTGCGCCCCCGGTCGGACAGCTGTAGTAAGTGCCCGGCTGAGTGGTGGCGTTTACGCAAGCCGAACCACAATCCTGCGCAAAGGGTCCGACACCCAGGATGCCATTGGCCCCGAATGTCGCCACTGTATCCTCCTGCACGCCGGCGCTCGAGCAGTCGCTCGGAATGGTCGGGAAGCTGGGATCACCGATCACCTGTATCGGGATGCTGGATGCCTTCTCGCTCGAGATCTCCAGGTCCGCGGTGCGCATCGATCCCCAGCTGTAGCCGTCGGCGAATCGCGTGCACTCCACGATCGGGACGCCAAAGCCGGCGGTCGTTTCCAGCGGCAGCGCCGCCAGGAGTGTCGAGTTGATGAGCGAGGACATGATCCTCAGGCCATACGAGCCGGTATCGACCTCGATGTGGTCGATGGTCTGGCAGTTGGTCGTGCTCCCCGGTGCACAGACCGTGAGAGTGACAAAAGGGATGTTGAAGGAGCCGCCGTTCGTTCCCGACGGTCCGGCATCCACGGTGATCGAGACGACATTCGGCCCGGCGGAGGCAATGGTCTGGCCGCTGGCCGAGCTGGCAAGATCATTCGAGCCGCCACCACAGGCGCACAGGAAGACGAGCTGAATGAAAGCAAACAGAGCGATTCTGCGCACGGGATCCCTCTTACTTGATGTCGTCCGGGGAGAAATTCGGCGGTAGCAGCGACGGTACGTAGGCCTTTCCTTTCCAGGCGCGCATGTGGCCGCTCGAAGTGACGACGAGGTCGGATTGCCGTACGGTCAGGTGGTTGTGGCCGCTGTGCGGCGCCGCGGCGGCAGCCTTGTATTGTTCGAAGTAAGTCCCGAGCGTCTGCTGCAGGTCTGGTATCACCATGCCGCTCCAGGTCACCGCGAACACCTTCCCTTGGGATGAGACATATTCACTGACCACCGTTCCCGAGCTCAGCGTGATCTCGCTTACGGTATACCCGCTGGCGGGGGTGGCGCGCACTTGGCCCTTCATCTTCGCGATATCGTCATCGACAGAGGCCGCATCACCGCCCAATGCCGCGAATGCGGGCAGGACGGACCCGGCCAGAAGGACCGCACCGAGCGCCATGCCGAGCACTTTCCGTAACCGATTCGAATGTTTCATGGTCATCCCTCAAAGCGAGGGCCCGGTTTATACCCGGGCCCCGTGGCGGCTAAGCAATCAATCGGCGGCTCCACCGGCGGCAGTTCAGCCGGCGCCGGTGCTACCGGCATGTTCCTGTTGCCAGGCGGCGCGGCGCTCCGCGGCCTTCGCCTTCATGGCAGCCAGGACAGTCGGGAGCTGCGCCTTCTGTTGAGCCGTGAGCACATTATAGATCTGGCCCTGCAGCTCGCTCTGGGTCTGGATCCGGCTCGCCGCGAGCGTCTTGGCGTTCTGCAACGCGGCCGCGTAGTTGGGATCCCCCGGGTTGCCCAGCACAGTGATGTCCACCGGCGCCTGGCCCGATGCGCGAGCGGCCTTGGCTTGCGCGTGGGCGTTGCTGAGAATCGTCTTGATGCTCGCCTGCTGCTCGGCAGTGAGGTTCAGCTGCTTGGTGGCGCGCAACGTCATTCCCAGCAGGAGACCGCCATGATGGCGGTGCCACTCGTGGCCGGCCGGGGGGGCCGTGGTCGTCGTGGCGGGCGCGGTCGTCTGCGCGCTGGCGATGCCCACAGCACTTGCGATGCCGGCCATCGCAAGAACCAACAATCCGACATTCCGGTTCAACTTCATGACTGCAACTCCTCGGTCAGAGTAAGTGAATGTTACCAATCTGTGCGGTGGCCCGTGCTTTCACCGGGCTCCGTCATGGAACAGACAGCGCTCGAGACACCCGCGCGTTGACCGCCCTATACATTCTCTTACAAAGCCTTTCATAGTGTTGCGGCCTCCCCCCGGCAGCGGTGGCCTGTGCTGGACTTGAAACTCCGACCGACGATTCGACCTCTCCAGTCTTGGCGAGTTCTGCCGGCGGCGCAGCATGAGTCAGATAGGCGCCACATACGACTCTACGACGACTGGGGTTCCATCACCACAGTGACGCAGGATTGAGACACCAGCACGACTGGTGCCGGTGCGTCGTGCGGGGCACGCGGGGTAGCCCGCCGGAGGGTAGGGTATTCGCCCAGGTCGACGGCGAGCCGGGAAGCGAATGCGTCGGGCGAAGTCTCAGGCGCGAGTCAGCGCGCCGCTCTGGTAGTCGCGCAGGGCCTGCTCGATTTCCTGTCGGGTGTTCATGACGAACGGGCCGTACTGTACGACCGGTTCGCGTAACGGACGCCCCGCGAGAACCAGGAAACGCGCGCCTGCGGGTCCGGCGGTGACCTCGATGCGATCGCCGGATGTCAGGACGCCCGCGCTGTTGGAGTTGAGAGAGCGTGCGGACGCGCCCGGGCCCACTTCAACGCGGCCTTCATAGGGGTAGATGAACGCGCTGTATTCACTGTTCACAGGATGTGAGAAGCGAGCGCCTGCGGGTAACACGATATCCAGGTAAGTGGGATCGGTGGTCACGCCCTGAATGGGGCCGACCGTGGACACGCCGTTCACTTCCACTGTGCCTGCAATCACCTTTGCCGTGCCGCCGCCCGGAAGACTCACCACCGGAATCTCGCTTGCCTGCAGGTCGCGGTACGTCGCCGGCTTCATCTTTTCCCGCGCCGGAAGGTTGATCCACAGCTGGAAGCCGCGCATGCGGCCGTTTTCCTGCTGCGGCATTTCCGAGTGAACGATGCCGCGGCCGGCGGTCATCCACTGCACGCCGCCGGTCTTGAGATCGCCGCGGTGGCCGAGATGATCTTCATGCAACATGTGGCCATCGAGGAGATAGGTCACCGTCTCGAAGCCACGGTGCGGGTGGGCCGGAAATCCGGCGATGTAGTCGCCAGGATTCTCCGACGAGAACTCGTCCAGCATCAGAAACGGGTCGACCCGCAAGCCGTGCGGGCCACCGAGGCTCCGGCGCAGCTTCACGCCCGCGCCATCGGAGGCGGGGACGGACTCAATCGTGTGCTCGAGGGTTCGTATAGTCATGGGAACTCAATGGTGATTTTCCCCCACCGTTCAAGGGCTTTCACGGCCGCTCGGCACCCCCGCCCCCAGACCCGCGCACAAAAACGCTTGTGAGCTTATCCGTCAATCAGTTACGATTCGCGCCCCGTTTCGAGGGTGGCCTGCGGCCGTGACACTTTAGCCGCAGGCGCCGGGGCCGTTCCAGGCCTCCTTTCCTCGGGCGGCGCCCCAAGCCGGAGCGGTAGTTCAGCTGGTTAGAATACCGGCCTGTCACGCCGGGGGTCGCGGGTTCGAGTCCCGTCCGCTCCGCCAAAATTTCAGTTTAGATTCAATTACTTGTGGGTCGCGAGGGCTGTGCGTCCGCGCCCATCTTCTAATGATTTTCTAACGTCCCGCCAAAACCGAATACGCGGGCTTCGCCGCTGGCTTGCTCGGAAAGGGTCGAAGCCGGCAGCGCTTCTTGTCATGGCTAAGCACTTTCATGGTGCCGAAAGGGCTGTCCGCGACGCGCTGGAAATCGCTCTATGACGCGCCCGGATCGCACATCAGTTGCAGGCGTGCGCTATCTCGATCTCCAGCGCAAGGCGCGACAAAGTGGGCGACCGACCGACGAGTTGATACAGCTTTACGCCCTGGAGTGCTTTCTCGAGCGGCTGACACGGTACGCCTTTGCCAAGAGCCTCGTGCTCAAGGGTGGGGTACTGCTGGCAGCTCTCGACGCCCGTCGTCCGACTCGAGCCATTGACTTGGCTGCTTTGAAGCCGAGATCCTCCGCGGTCGTGCGCGAGATTGCGAGCATCTCGTTGGATGACGGAATTGAGTTTGACTCTGAGCGAGCTGTTGCTGAGGTCGGCGCGGCGGTCGGAGATCAGCCTTCTCCGGCGTGTGAGCCGCGGAAGCGCAGTACCACTGCACTCCATGGTGCCCGAAGCTGTCCTTGACGGCGAAAGCAACTCCTCCGCGGTGAGCCCCGTGTGAGTGCGTGGCAGGCGGAAGTCGCCACCTCAGCGGTGAGCCTGGTGTGAGTCCTTTCAAGGCAGAGTGCCGTCTGACCTGCTCGGACCGCGGAGCTCGAGCCCGAGCGATCCGGGCGATTCATCAAAGATCCCAAAGCTGCGATGCCGTACCCCAATTTGTGGAGTCACTGAATGATCACTACCGTCTCCAAATCGACGGGCGCCCCGAACCACGCTGGCGCAATAGCGGGCCGCCTCTTTTTCCTCGATCTCGCCGCGGGCCGGGTGCTGTCGGCCAATCCCGATGGGTCGGGACTGAAGGTCGTCGTCGAAGAAGGCAGAAAGCTCCCTGACGGGTTGGCGATCGATGCTGCCGCGGGCCACCTGTACTGGACCAACATGGGCAGTTTGAAGGCGAACGACGGCTCGATTCTGCGCTGCGACGTTGACGGGAGCCACGTGACGACCATCGTTCCATCCGGCAGTACTTTCACGCCCAAGCAGCTCCAGCTCGACAAGATAAACCGCAAGCTCTATTGGTCGGACCGCGAGGGTATGCGCGTGATGCGCGCCAACTTCGATGGCTCCGAAATCGAAACGCTGGTGGACACGAGCCAGGGTGATGAGCGCCCGGGCGCGGATGCCAGGAAATGGTGCGTCGGTATTGCCGTTGATCCTACAGACGGGAGGTTCTACTGGACGCAAAAAGGTGGCGACAACGCCGGTGAGGGCCGTATCTATCGCGCCAACATCGACATTCCGCCGGGCCAGACAGCCGCGAATCGCAGCGACATCGAGCTGCTCTTCGAGGATTTGCCGGAGCCCATCGACCTGGAGCTCGATACGCAAAACCGGATGATGTACTGGACAGACCGCGGTGACCCGCCTCGTGGCAACACGGTGAACCGCGCACCCACGGATGCGGCACCGGGGGCCCGCAAAGCTCCGGAGATTCTGTTCTCTCATTTGATGGAGGGAATCGGCCTCGCGCTGGATCGCAAGGGTGGGCGCATGTTCATTACCGACTTTGCCGGCTCGGTGTACAGCGCCAATCTGGACGGGTCGAACCGGAAAACGTTGCTGTTCGCGCAGGGCAACCTTACCGGCATTGCATACGCCGAGCTGCCCGTTGCTCAGCGGTGAGTCCGGTGCGAGCGTCGAGGCGGCATCCTTGCTGTCCAACTTAGGACGTGAGGCCGAAACACGATGAAGAGCCGTCGCCACTTGAACGAAAGGACAGCAGCATGACAGCCGAAATCCCAATCGTGGCTGCAAAGCCGGCCAGGCAACCGAAGCCATTGCCCGTCCCAAACAGTGACTTTTACGAGATCTACGAAACCTTGGACGCCGACGAGCTCGCGAAGGTAATGCGCCTGCGTGCGTTCCTGGAGGCCAAGGTCGCACCGGTCATTACGAAATACTGGGTGGACGACGCCTTTCCATTCGATCTGCTGCCGGCCATGAGGGAGTTGGGCATTGGCGGTGCTGGCATGCAGGGCTACGGTTGCGCCGGCGGAAGCATGAAGCAGCTTGGCTTCATCGCGATGGAACTGGCGCGTGTTGACCCATCGTTCTGCACCTTCTTCGGCGTGCACGACGGCCTGGCGATGGGCTCTATCTACATCGACGGATCGGAAGAGCAGAAGCAGAAGTGGCTGCCGCCGATGGCGCGCTTTGAAAAGATCGGCTGTTTCGGCCTCACGGAGCCGCTGGTGGGTTCCGGCGCGTCCGGTGGACTGACAACAACGGCGAAGCGCGAGGGCGACACCTGGATCCTGAACGGCGAGAAACGCTGGATCGGAAATGCGCCGTGGTGCGATGTTTCTGTCATCTGGGCGCGAGATCTCGCTGACAATCAGGTCAAGGGTTTCATCGTCGAGAACAAGTCTGCACCAGGCTTCAGCGTGGAGAAGATCCAGAACAAAATTGCGCTCAAGGTCGTCCAGAACGGCCACATTACCCTGAAGGACGTGCGGGTATCGGAGGCGGATCGCCTCCAGGGCGGCAACTCGTTCCGCGACACAGCCAGGGTGTTGAAGATGACGCGCTACCTCGTGGCATGGATGGCGACGGGATGCGCGATGGGCGCTTACGAAGCTGCACTCAAGTACAGCCAGGAGCGCTTGCAGTTCGGCAGGCCTATTGGATCGTTTCAGTTGGTACAGGACCTCCTTGCCAGGATGATCGCCAACATTACCGCTTCGCAATGTCTGATCGTGCGCCAAGCACAGCTGCAGGCTGAAGGCAAGCTGACGGACGCTCATGCGGCGCTCGCCAAGGCGTTCGCAACGGCGAAGTGCCGCGAGACCGTCGCCTGGGCCCGCGAAGTGCTCGGCGGCAACGGGATCGTCGCCGACTATAAGGTTGCACGTTTCTTCACGGATGCCGAAGCGCTGTATTCCTACGAAGGCACCTATCAGATGCAGAATTTGATCGTTGGCAAAGCCGTCACCGGGTTCAGCGCCTTTGCGTAACTCGGACATGTATGCGGCTCTGCTGGGCGAAGGCAATACCTACGTAACCCCGAGCTTCCAAACAGGAGACGACGCAATGGCCGCGCCAACGACAGCATCACCCCTCGGGCAACACGCGGCACCCGCGCTCACACTCGACACTGTGCTGTACGAGAAGAAGGGCGCTATCGCCTATGTGACGGTCAATCGGCCCAAGGTGCTCAATGCCTTGAGCAAGCAGACCTGGACGGATCTGAGAGCTGCATTCGTTGACGCGCGCAATGACACCACGGTGCGTGGTGTCATCCTGACAGGTGCCGGCAAGGCGTACATAGCGGGCGCCGACATCAGCGAGCTCGCGCATGCCATAGCAATAGAGGCGCAGCAGTCCAGCCGTTTCGGACAGGAGGTCCTCGATCTGATCGAGAACCTCGGCAAGCCGGTGATCGCGGCGGTCAACGGCTTCGCGCTCGGTGGCGGCTGCGAGACGGCGATGGCTTGCACCATCAGGATCGCGGTGGAGAGCGCTAAGTTCGGCCAGCCCGAAGTTGCTCTTGGCCTCCTTCCAGGCGCCGGCGGCACTCAACGTCTGCCGCGACTGGTTGGCAAGGGCCGTGCCCTGCAGCTCATTCTTTCCGGAGAGATGATCAGCGCGCAAGAGGCGTTTCGCATCGGGCTCGTCAACGAACTTGTTCCGGCAGCCGATCTGATTACGCGGGCCGAGGCGATTCTGAGCAAGATCACCGCCAATGCCCCGATCGCTGTCAATTTCGCGCTCGCTGCCGTGAACAAAGGGTTGGAGACGAGCCAGAGCGAGGGCCAGCTGCTCGAAGCTTCTTACTTTGGCCTGTGCGCTGCAACCGAAGATAAGGCCGAGGGCACGTCCGCCTTCCTCGAAAAGCGCGCACCGCAGTTCCACGGGCGCTGAAAAAATAGACTGCTGAGATTTGGGTGAGCCGCATGCGGTGAACGGGTGATCCGCAAGGAACACCTCGGATCGACGGTGAGCAAGCAAATGCTTGCGAAACAGGAGACATCAATGGCAAGCGAGAACATTTTTTCCGGACTGAAAGTCGTGGACTTGGCGAGTTTCATCGCAGGTCCGAGTGCCGCCGTGATCTTGTCGGACTTCGGGGCCGACGTCATCAAGGTCGAACCGCCCTCCGGCGATGCCTGGAGAATCGGGCACAAGATACCGCCACAGCCGCAAGCGCAAGATGCCTATCCCTGGCACCTCGCGAACCGCAACAAGCGCGGCATCACGCTCGATTTGAAATCGCAGAGCGCACAGCAGGTTCTCGAGCGGTTGGTCAAGTGGGCGGACGTACTCATCGTCAACACCCCGCACCCGGCACGCAAGCGATTAAAGCTCGAATATGACGACGTCGTGCAGTGGAATCCGCGTCTCATCTACGCGGATCTCACCGGCTTCGGCGAAAAAGGCCCGGATGCCGACCTGCCGGGATTTGACATCACGGCGTACTGGGCGCGGAGCGGGCTATTGTCCCTGACGCGCGACGCTGGCGCGCCGCCGACTTGGCCGGTGGCCGGTAGCGGAGACAATGCGACCGCCGTTGGCCTTTATTCGGCGATCGTGACGGCGCTTTATCGCCGCGAGCGCACGGGCAGGGGATCCTATGTCACTACGTCGCTCCTAGCTGAAGGTGTCTGGTCGGCGAGCGTCTCCGTTCAGGCCGCGCTGTGCGAGGCGAAGTTCTATGGTCTTCACGACCGCAAGAATCCCGCGAATGCGGCATTGAACGTATACCGCTCTGCTGATGACACCTGGTTCGTTCTCATCGTCACGCCTGACAAGTTGGCTGCCGTGGTGAAGGCGATCGGCCGTCCAGATCTTCTGACGGATGCGCGATTCTCCGATCCGGGCAAGCTGGCGCAGAACAGGCCACAGCTGACCGCGATTCTCGACGAAGTCTTCGGCTCGCAGCCGATGACTCACTGGTACAGAGTCTTCAGTGACGCTCACGTCACGTTCGGCGCCGTGCGTGGTCCACAGGAGGTGATAAACGATCCGCAGCTCCGGTTGAACAACATCGTCGTTCCGCTCGAAGGTGCCGGCGGAAAGCTGACCGCCACGATCAGCAGTCCCATTCAGGTGCATGGTGTCGCCAAGGTGCCTGCAAAACGCGCCCCGGCACTTGGAGAACACAATCAAGAGGTGCTCAAACTGCTCGGGTTTGGCGCGGCCGAGATCGACACCCTGCGGGCGAGTGGAGTCGTCCCGAAACAAACAGAGCGCGCGGCCGCCGCAGTCGAATAGGTGCGCTTGAGCCGCATGTTGCGCAAAGGGTCGCCCTTTACCGTTACGAAAATTCCGCAGAACCGACCAAGAGGATACTCATTCACCATGTCAACCACCAAGCCTATCCGCAGGATCACCATTATCGGTACCGGCGTCATCGGCGCGAGTTGGGCGGCCCTGTTCCTAGCCAAGGGGCTGGAGATCATTGCGACGGATGTCGCACCGAATGCGGAGGCCGCCCTGAGACGTTTCATCGAATCGGCGTGGCCGGCGCTCGAGAGGTTGGGCCTCTCACCCACCGCATCACAAGCGAAACTATCTTTCGAGGCCGATCTGGCGACCGCCGTCAAGGGCGCGGACCTCGTCCAGGAGAATGGGCCGGAGCGGATCGAATTCAAACAGAAGCTCTATGGCCAGCTCGATGAGCTGTTGCCCGCTGATGTAATCATTGCGTCGAGCTCCTCCGGGCTCACGATGAGCGAGATCCAATTGGGTTGCCGCTCTCACCCCGAACGCTGCGTAATCGCACATCCCTTCAACCCACCGCATGTGATGCCGCTCGTCGAGATCGTGGGCGGTGCAAAGACTTCCGAAGATACGATCGACCGTGCCGCAGAGTTTTACACCCATATGGGCAAGCGGACGATTCGACTGCATAAGGAAGTGCCCGGGCACGTCGCCAACCGTCTGCAGTCCGCAATTACGCGGGAGATTTACTATCTCATCACCGAGGGCGTCGTCAGCGCGGCCGATGCCGACACCGCGTTGTCCTGGGGTCCGGGTCTGCGATGGGGAGTCATGGGTAACATGCTTCTCAACCACCTCGGCGGCGGCCAAGGAGGTATCGAGCATTTCCTCGAGCAGTTCACAGGCCCTTTGACCGCCTGGTGGAAGGCTCTTGGACAGCCGGTGCTGACGCCCCAAGTGCAAAAGAAGCTCATCGACAGCGTTTGCGCCGAAGTCGGCTCACGCTCCATTGAGGCGCTGGCGGCAGAGCGGGACGAAATGCTGCTCGGGCTCATTGAGCTGCGCACCAGGATAGAGGAAGCCTCCGGGGTATCCGGGAAAGCCGCCCGTGCCGGCTGACAGTCCTGCCTTCGCCTGCGCCCATCACAGGGGAGAATGGTGAATATGCCCGCAAGACCGCGAATCGTGATCGTCGGTGGTGGCTTCGCCGGTATTGCGGCTGCCAAAGCATTACGAGATTGTGATGCCGAAGTCATAGTGATCGACCGGCGCAATCATCACATATTCCAACCGCTGTTGTATCAAGTTGCGACGGCGGTTCTGGCGCCCTCTGACATCGCCGCGCCGATCAGGCAGTTGGCCGCCAAGCAAGAAAACGTGTCCGTGATGCTGGCTGAGGTCATCGGTATCGACCTGAAATCCAGATCCGTCGATGCCGAGTATCCCGGCATTGGCGTGAAGAAGATCGGCTTTGACTATTTAGTGGTTGCCACGGGCACGCAATCGAGCTATTTCGGCAACAATGAATTTGGCAAGTATGCTCCGTGTCTGAAGACGATGACGGACGCAGAGACGATCCGTACGAAGATCCTCAGCGCCTACGAATTGGCGGAGTCCACCGACGATGCCGACGAGCGCCAGCGGAAAATGACGTTCGTCCTCGTCGGTGCAGGACCCACCGGTGTGGAGTTGGCGGCATCGATTGCGCAGATGACCACTACCACCTTGCGCTCGAACTTTCGGCGGATCGACCCTGCAAACACGTCAATTGTTCTGCTCGAAGGCGGTAAGCGTGTACTTCCCAGTTTCGCCGAATCGTTGTCGGAAAAGGCGGCGAAACGCCTTACGAAGCTCGGCGTGAAAGTCGTTACCGGCGCGATGGTGGAGCACATCGACGCTCGAGGCGTGATCGTCGGAGGCAAGCGGATCGACAGCGGTACGGTATTGTGGACAGCGGGCGTTTCGCCATCGCCCCTCGTCAAGATGTTGGGTGTCGCGACCGACCGGGCGGGCAGGGCATGCGTCGGTCCGTTGCTGAATGTTCCGGATACACCTTGGGTATTCGTTGTGGGTGATACGGCCACCGTGATGCAGAACGGTCGGCCGTTACCGGGTGTGGCACAGGTCGCAATCCAACAGGGCCAGTATGTCGGGCGGTTGATCGCCTGGGAGATCGGTGGCGGCGCAGCGCCTCGCTCGTTCCGATACTTCGACAAGGGCAACATGGCGGTCATCGGCAAGAACTTCGCAATCATGGAGTCGGGCCCCCTTCGGCTGGCCGGATTGACGGCGTGGCTCGTTTGGGCATTCATTCATTTGATGTTCCTGCCGCAGCTGCAAAACCGGCGTCGGGTGCAAAACCAATGGTTTTGGAGCTATTTCACCGGGCAACGGAGCTCTCGTTTGGTTACCGAGGTAACGCGCGTCGTTACGTGATCGACGTGTGCCCTCGTTCGACCCTGCTCACTCCGGCCTAACCCCGCCGCTGCTTTTTTGCGCCCTGCGCGAAACGCTGATCCCGCAGGTGCACTCTGTGGGCCACCGGGGCGTGAGCTGCCCGTGAGCGTTTGTAACGCAGACTCCTTCAATGAAACCCTGAAACAGCGCTAGCTGTGTTGCCAGTGGGGTCTCGAGTCGAAACGGTGTAGAACGGAGACCATCCCCATGCGCGTCATATTTTTTGGATTGTGCGTCCTGTTTGTCCTGGGCGCGTTCGTGACGATGTTTGTTTCTATCTGGAGCAGCGGGCATACCGAGCCGGGATCACGCGTTCGGAAATCGCTTGCCTCCGAATTGGTATGGATTGCGATTCCGTCGCTGATGCTGCTCCCGGCCGTAGGCCTCATTGCTGTGAGCCTGCTGTAAGCGTTGTAGCCGCATCATATGTCTAGTGATTGGCGAGTGCCGCGCGCGATGGCGTGCTATGGGCGACTGACTGAGGACCAAGCCATGGGCCACGTGCAGATCGAGGCTCGATGACTATCCTGCAGGCGCGCGATGCAACAGTGTGTATGTGCGCCCGCAGCGTCTTATTTCTACTCCTGATTCTGTGCGCCTTCGCGCCGCCCCTGGCCACCGCACAGACACCATCGCCGCTACAGGAATGGCAGTATTCTGCCGGCGTCCCCCTCGCGAGGCTCTTCGAGCCGAATCTCCCCGAGTGGTGTGCCGTGCTGGGCGCGGCTGCCGCAGTCGAGCCGGTGTACTCTGGCGCCAGAGCCTATCGGGTGAATGGCGGTCCCACTATCGACATTCGCTACAAGGACATCGCCTTCTTTTCGATCGGCGAAGGTTTGGGTTTCAATTTTTTGCGCTCCGACAATTATCGTGTGGGTATCGCACTCGGCTATGACCGGGGGCGGCGCGTGTCAGACGACTACACGAACCTGCGCGGTCTGGGCGACATCTCGGCCGCGCCATCGGTAAAACTGTTTGGCTCGTGGGTCGTGTCCAGGGCGTTTCCGCTGGTGATTCAAGCGGACGTACGGCAGAGCATGGGCGGTGCCGATGGCGCCGTAGGCGACCTGGAGTTCTACTTCCCGCTGCCCGGAAGCTCGAATCGCTTCGCGATGTTGCTGGGCCCATCGATCACGTGGGCGGATCATCGCTATCTCCAGAAGGAGTTCGGCATCAACGAGGGGCAATCGCTCGCTTCCGGTCGTCCGATCTTCGATGTCCACAGCGGTACCAACTCGGTGGGCCTTGGCGTCAGTGCGACAAAGCTCATCGGCGAGCATTGGCTGCTCAACTTCGACGGCGCTATCAGCCGCTTGCGTGGTAGCGCCGCCGCAAGTCCCATCACCGAGGCGCGCGTGCAGCGCGCGCTCGCACTGTCGGTCGGCTATCACTGGTGATGCTCCTTCTGTGTGCCTGACGTGAGTCGCCCCGCTATAAGGTCTCAGCCCAGAGGACGAGTGCATGGGCGCAGTACCAGAAACAGGTGATTTCTTGGAGCCAACTTTAGAAGGGCGAGCAATGGGAGCAGGCATACCTATAGTCCCCGTGACCCTGGCAAGCGCGATAGCCACAACGAGGGCTTTTCGGCGCCCCGCGACGCGCATCGTCGCCATGCTTCTTGGTTGTATGGTCCTTGCGTCGTGCCGCGAAGGGCCACTCGATCCCCACGGTCCGATTGGACAGGCAGAGCGCGTCGTCCTCGGCGACGCAACTGCAATTATGTTGGCCGTCGTCATTCCGGTCATCATCCTGACGGTGGCGTTCGCCTGGTGGTTTCGCTCGGGCAACAAGCGCGCCACCTATCGTCCCACCTGGGAGTATGCCGGGCGGATCGAGTTGATTATTTGGGCCATCCCTGCGCTGGTCATCCTGTTTCTGGGCGGTATCGCCTGGATCGGCTCCCATGATCTCGATCCTCCTAAGGCGCTGGAAACCCGGACTCCTCCACTCGAGGTCGAAGTGGTGTCGCTGGATTGGCGTTGGCTGTTCATCTATCCGAGCGAGCGCATCGCCACCGTCAACTATCTCGTCGTTCCGACTGGCGTACCGGTGCATTTCCGCCTGACTTCGACGAGCGTCATGAACAGCTTCTTTATCCCGCAACTTGGCAGTCAGATCTACACGATGGCTGGCATGACGACGCAGCTCAATCTGCTGGCTGATGAGCCCGGCTCCTACTCGGGTCTTTCCGCGCAGTTCAGCGGACCCGGATTCTCCGATATGCGGTTTACGCTGCGCGCTGAGTCCGGCGAGGGCTATGCCGCCTGGGTCGCGAAGACGCGCGAACAGGATGGCGTACTCGATGGCGCGAGCTTTGCGGAGCTGGCGCGACCCACTAGAGCGGGCGGCGAGTTGACTTACGGCTCCGTGCCAGCTGACCCGTTTGACACGGTCGTCCATGGGCATCTGGCGACGCATTGGTCGCCCAAAGAGGCACTCTAATATGTTTGGCAGGCTCAGTTGGTCCGCGATTCCTTTCGACCAACCCATCGTCATGGGCACCTGCGGCACCGTTGCGGTCGTGCTGCTCAGCATTTCCATACTCGTAACGGTCAAAGGCTGGTGGCCTGACCTGTGGCGCGAGTGGATCACCAGCGTGGACCATAAGCGCATCGGGGTGATGTACATGATCCTGGGTCTGGTCATGCTGGTGCGCGGCTTCTCCGACGCCATCATGATGCGGAGCCAGCTGGCGCTGGCCGCGGGTCATGCTCAGGGATATCTGCCGCCCGAGCACTATGACCAGATCTTCTCCGCGCACGGCACCATCATGATCTTCTTCGTGGCGATGCCGTTCGTCGTCGGCTTGATGAACTTTGCCGTACCGCTGCAGCTCGGTGTGCGCGACGTGGCTTTCCCGAAGCTCAACTCGGTGAGTTTCTGGCTCACGGCCGCCGGCGTCCTGTTGGTGAACCTGTCGCTCTTTGTCGGGGAATTCGCCCGCACCGGTTGGCTGGCGTATCCGCCCTTGAGTGAGCTCGCCTACTCCCCGGGGGTGGGGGTCGATTACTACCTCTGGTCGTTGCAACTGTCGGGCTTGGGCACACTGCTTTCAGGCATCAATCTGACAACGACGATATTGAAGCTGCGCGCGCCGGGCATGAGCTATTCGCGCATGCCTGTCTTTTGCTGGACCTCGCTGGCTTCGAACCTGATGATCGTTGCCGCGTTTCCGGTGCTCACCGCCACGTTCGCCATGCTGTTGCTGGACCGCTACTGCGGCTTCCACTTCTTTACGAATGATCTTGGCGGTAACCCCATGATGTACGTCAACCTGATCTGGATCTGGGGTCATCCGGAGGTGTACATCCTGATACTGCCATCCTTCGGCGTATTTTCCGAAGTCGTGGCGACCTTTTCCGGAAAGCCGCTATTCGGCTACCGCTCGATGGTGCTCGCCACCATGGTGATCTGCGCGCTGTCCTTGTTGGTATGGCTGCATCACTTCTTCACCATGGGCGCCGGCGCAGATGTCAACGCCTTCTTCGGCGTCATGACCATGATCATCGCCGTGCCCACAGGGGTCAAGGTGTTCAACTGGCTGTTTACGCTGTACGGGGGGCGCGTGCGGTTCACCGTGCCGATCTACTGGACACTCGGGTTCATTGTCACCTTCGTCATTGGAGGCATGACCGGGGTGCTCATGGCGATTCCGCCAGCCGACTTCGTGCTTCACAACAGCTTGTTTCTCATCGCTCACTTCCACAACGTAGCCATCGGTGGCGTCGTGTTCGGCGCGATGGCGGGGATCACCTACTGGTTCCCCAAGGCGTTTGGCTTCAGGTTGAATGAACGCCTGGGAAAGTGGGTTTTCTGGTGTTGGTTCGTTGGATTTTACCTGGCCTTCATCCCGCTCTATGCGCTGGGGCTCATGGGTGCGACTCGGCGGATGCAGCACTACCCGGACGCGCACTGGCAACCGCTGATGGTGGTGGCTCTCGCCGGTGCCGTCGTGATTCTGCTCGGGATCGTGCTGACTGTCGTGCAGGTCGCGGTGAGTATTCGCCAGCGGCACGCGAATCGGGATCGCACCGGAGACCCCTGGAACGCACGGACCCTGGAGTGGTCGATTCCCTCGCCGCCGCCGGCCTGGAATTTCACCCAGCTGCCGCACGTTCAGGGCAATGACGCCTACTGGCAAATGAAAGAGAAGGGTACCGCGCGTCGCGCGTCGCCCAGTCCGTTCGTGGACCTGCACTTGCCGCGCAATTCCTCGGTCGGCGTCTTCCTCGCGTTCTTTGCGGTGATATTGGGGTTTGCGTTGATTTGGCGAATCGACTGGCTTGCAGCCGCAGGTCTTGTCGGCGCAGTTGTGGTGGCCCTGCGGGAGAGCTGGAAGACTGATCTGGAGATTCGCGTACCGGCGCATGAAGTCGCGGCCTTCGAGCACGCGCACGCTGCGCCGCTGCTCCGTGCGCCAAGCGGTGATCTCGAGTCCTCCGCAGTTGGCGACGACCGCGATCACGAGCGAGTTGTATCGGGAGATCGATCATGAGCGCTGTGGAACAGGGTCTGACGGGTATGGGTGGCCGACCGCTTTCGTTGCGTGGCCCGGCGCCGGTCCGCGTCGTAGCCGGTTTCGGATTCTGGCTGTTTCTGCTGTCCGACGTCATCATCTTTGCTGCCCTGTTTGCAACCTACTCGGTGCTCTCGGGGGCGACCGCAGATGGACCGAGCGCCGCAGAGCTGTTTGATAAGCGGCATGTGTTCCTGGAAACCCTGTGCCTGCTGGCATCCAGTGTGAGCTGTGGCTTCGGCTCACTGGCGATTCAGAGAGCTGACGCCCGAGCCATGTATTTCTCGATGGGAATTACTTTCCTGTTGGGAGTCTCCTTCCTGACGATGGAAGGCAGAGAGTTCGCCAGCATGGTTGCTGCCGGCGCCGGCCCGTCGCACAGTGCTTTCTTGTCAGCATTTTTCACCCTCGTCGGCACGCACGGGCTGCACGTTGGCCTCGGGCTCGTCTGGCTTATCGTGATGCTGCTGCAAGTGGCGACGCTGGGCTTCCAACCGATGGTCGGCCGTCGGTTCTTCTGCTTCGCTTTGTTCTGGCACGCACTCGACATCGTCTGGATCGGGGTATTCACCATCGTCTATCTGGGAGCGAAATAATGGACATGCAGGTACAGGCGCAGGGTGAGGCCCCTGGGCTCAATTCACAGGAGCGGCACGGCGCAGGCAGTTACTTGATCGGTCTGGCATACGCCGTCGCTCTGACTGCGGCGTCTTTCTGGGCGGCTACGACCTCGTTCGTGTATGCGCCGGCCGTGCCGGTACTTCTCGGGACGCTGGCGATTGCCCAGATGGGCGTGCACGTCGCGTTCTTTCTTCACGTCTCGAGTGCACCCGACCAGGCGAACAACTTCCTCGCATTGGCCTTCGGCGTATTTGTTTCGGCACTCGTCATATTTGGCTCCATGATGATCATGTCTCATCTCAACCACAACATGATGCCCATGTACGAGCTGATGAAGATGCAGCGATAGCCTCTTGGCTAGTCTATGGCCGCGCGGTGAAGCTTAACCCCATATCTGAGGAATTCGATCAATGAGTAAAAAAGTAGCGCAAGTTATCGTTGACGTACTGGGTGATGCCGGTGTCAAGAACTGTTACGGCATCGTGGGCGACACACTCAATACCTTTGCCACCTCGCTCTCCAAGAGCGGGATCGAATTCGTTCACATGCGGCACGAGGAGGCCGGCGCATTTGCGGCTCAAGGCGAGGCGCTGCTGATGAATCGCCTCACTGCCGTGGCCGGCAGCTGTGGCCCGGGAAGTCTGCACTTTATCAATGGCCTCTACGAAGCGAACCGCAATCGCGCGCCGGTCATTCTCATCGCAAGTCAGATCGTACGCAGTGAAGTGGGTTTCGATTTCATTCAGGAGGTCGACTTCAAGTCGGTCTTTAAGGACTGTAGCGTATTCTGCGAAATGGTCTTGACCCCCGCGCACGCGAGACGCTTGGCAGTGAGGGCTTGCCAGGCAGCCCTGACCAAGCGCGGGGTCGCGGTGCTGATCCTGCCGGTGGATGTGGCGGATTCCGACGCGGCAGACGAGCTGCCCTACGGCGTGCACGCCAACAAGCCGGTGATTCGGCCAAGCGATGTCGATCTCGATGAGATGGCCCGCCTCATCGAGGAGGGCACGAATATTACCATCTACGCCGGCGCGGGCTCCGCGGACGCGCACGATGAGGTCGTCCAGCTGGCGCAGCGGCTGCAGGCACCGCTCGCACATACCTCGCGCGGCAAGGATGCGCTCGAATACAACAACCCGCACAACGTTGGGATGACGGGCGTCATCGGTATGGAGTCCGGTTATCACGCCATACTCAACTGCGACACGCTGATCCTGCTGGGAACCGATTTTGCCTGGGCGCAGTTCTATCCGAAGCAAGCGACGATCATCCAGGTCGACATTGATCCGACGCACATTGGGCGGCGACATCCGGTCGAGCTGGGTGTCGTGGGTAACATCAAGGACACCCTGCAAGCCTTACTCCCGCGCCTCACTGAGCGCAGCGACTCCGCCTTCAAGGACGGTTATGTGCAGCGGCACGCAAAGGCGCTCAAGGCGCAGGCGGGAAGAGCGGAGCCGGCGGCCAATGGCAGGATAACAGGTCAGTATTTGACCTCGATCATCAATCGTCTGGCCGCAGAGGACGCCGTCTTTTCAGCCGATGATGGCACGCCGGTCGTGTGGATGCTGCGGTTGATTGCCGCCAATGGCAAACGCCGAATGTTTGGCAGTCTCCTTCATGGAACGATGGCCGATGGGCTAAGCACCGCCATCGGGTTGCAGAAGTCCCAGCCCGGCCGGCAGGTCATCACGATGGCAGGGGATGGTGGATTGACCATGCTGCTCGGAGACTTGCTGACCACGGTCCAGGAGAATCTGCCGATCAAGATCGTCGTCTACGACAACGGCAAGCTGGGATTCGTCGAGCTCGAGCAGAAAGGTGAGGGGGTGCTGCCGATCTACACGGGACTCAAGAATCCGGATTTCGGCAAGGTCGCGACGGCAATGGGGCTGTGGGGTCGTGATGTCAGTCACGTCGCCGAGCTTGAAACCGCTGTGCAGGAGTGGCTCTCAGAGCCTGGACCCGCACTCTTGAGCGTCAAGGTGGCACCGCAGGAACTCGTCATGCCACCTTTCACGGCCCTGAACGCTGCGTACGGGATGGCGCTGTATTCGGTCAAGGCGGTCCTTCACGGACAGGGCAGGGATGTGCTCGAGATGGCCAAAGAGAATCTGTAGGGGCGTCTGCGTCGCATGGTCCCCCAGTCGTGTTCTCGAAAGGCGCGGTGCCTTTCAAGATCGACCCGTCAGAAACCTCAGCCGTGGAGCGTGAAGATGCCCTTAGTGAGCGCAAATATTCCGGAGTCCCTCAAGAGTGCCCTGGATGCGGAAACTGCGCGTCTGGGCACCAATGAATCGGCAATCATCATGGCCGCCTTGTCGAAATATCTCGATGTACCCGTACACACGCTGTTTCAGGTTTCGACCTCCGGCGCGCTGGTCGCGGGGGTCTACGACAGGGAGGTGAGCGTTGAGTCAATCTTGGAGCATGGGGACTTCGGGCTCGGGACCTTTGCCAGTGTCGAACCTGGTCACCGGACTGGCGACAGCCAATTCGGAGGGAGATCCCATCGTGGCGCTTGGTGGGGCGGTCGACACCGCGGAGGCGCTGAAGCAGATCCATCAGACCATGGATGCAGTGTCGATCCTGAAGCCGGTGACCAAATTCAGCGCAACGGTCGGGGCTCCTTCTCAGGTCAATGAGGTACTGATCAACGCCTTCCGCGCCGCGGAATCGGGTAGACCGGGCGCTGCCTACGTGAATCTGCCGAAGGACATCATGGCGGCGCCGTCAGTGCACGACGTACTGGCCCCGCCTGCCTTCTCGGGTCCCGGACCTGCGGACGAAGCGGCGCTCACCGAGGCAGCGCGCTTAATTAATGCCGCCGAAAATCCCGTCGTCCTGCTGGGGCTTTACGCCAGCAAGCCGGTCAACGCGGCCGCAGTGCAAGACTTCATCGGCAGGAACAACCTGCCCGTGGTCGGCACCTTCCAATCAGCAGGGGCGGTGAATGCACAGTTCTGAAAAATTTCGGCGGACGTGTGGGCCAGCTCGCCAACCAAGTATGGCCGGCCATCGGGCATCGAATTCGGTCCGGTGGATGTCGTTAAGTACGCCGAGGCGTTTGATGCCAAGGGGATGATGATTCAATCCCCCGAAGAGATCACGCCTGTCCTGAGGCGAGCTCTGGATTACCGCGATGGCCCGGTACTCATCGGCGTTCACGTCGACTATAGCGACAACCACAAGCTGTTCGAAATGGTCCACGCGGACAGCTTCCACTGACCCCCTCACAGTGCCTTCCTGCAGCAGGGTGATCCGCGTCAGGCGGTATGTAGTCACCGCCTGCAAAGTCAATTCGCCGCTGTTTCAAACGGCTTCGCTTCGCCCCAGCCGCCGCCGAGCGCGAGAAACACCGCAACCTGATCCTGGGCCAGTGCAGTTTCGAGTTGCGCCAGCGTCTGTTCTGAGGCGGCGTAGGTTCCTTGCGAATCGATGACGGCGAGCGAGGTGGCGCGACCTTCCACCTGAAGTCGCTCGGAGTCCCGAACCGCGCGTTCCGCCTCATCCCGGGCTTTTCGCGTGCTGTCTTCACGTTGAAGATCGTGAACGTAGGTATTGAGGGCAGTCTCGGCGTCGCGAAGCGCGACGAGGACCACGCCGTCAAAATTCGCCAGAGCCATTTTGGTCGAGGCTTTCGCTTCCTCGATGCGCGCTCGGGCAGCGCTCTGATTGGCCTGCCATGAGAGGACGGCTCCGATCCCCCAGAAATTCGTCGGGGCTTTATAGGCGTCGCGCGCTGCGCCGATCGAGCCCGCCGGTATGCCGAGCGCGATGTCCGGATAGAGCTGCGCGGTCTGTACGCCAATGTTGGCGGTCGCTGCCGCAAGTTCGCGCTCCGCCTGGCGCACGTCAGGACGACGTTTGAGCAAAGCTGCGCCATCGCCGACCGGCAGGGTGTGCGTCAACCGGGGAGGAGAGGCGCACGTCTCTAAGTCCCGCGCAAACAGCGAGGGAGGTTTGCCAGTCAGCGTCGCGAGTCGAAACAGTGCGTTGCGACGCGCGGCCTCGAAGCTGGGAATGACACCCGTCTGTTGATCTACCTGCTGACGCGCCCGCGTCACATCCAGATCGATCGCACGACCGCCCCGGAACAAGCGTTCGGTGAGCGCCAGGCTCTGTTGCTGCACGGATAACACCTGAACGGCGGCCTCGAGCTGCATTCCGGCTCCGCAAGCGTCAACGTACGCGCGAATGGTCTCCGCTGCTACATTGACCCGTACCAGGTCCCGGGCAGCTTCGACCGCTTCATCGTCCGCGCGCGCCGCTTCAATGCCGCGACGAATGCCCCCGAACAAGTCCAGGTCGTAGCCGACCGTCAGTTCAGTGTCGTAGGAGGTGCTTCGAGGCGGCGTGATAGGCAGCAGATATTGCTCGCCGGCCGGCTGTGCATACTGGACGCGGCCATTCACTGCGATACTCGGCTGACGCAAAGTCCGTGTCTCTTTGAGCGCTGCGCGGCTTCTCTCGAGGTTGGCATCGGCCTGGCGCAGATCCGTGTTACTTCGCAAGGCCTCCTCAACCCACTCGTCCAACCGGTGATCCTCATAAAGATGCCACCACGACTGAGGAACGGGTGAACCGGAGAGCGCAGGATCCCCCGAAGAGACGAAGGGCTGTCGAGCCGCCGAGGAATTGATCAGCGCCGACTCCGGGACGTGATAGTTCGGGCCCACCATGCAGCCACTGGTGAGCGCGGCGCAGGCGGACGATAGCAGCAGAAACCGGCTGCGATGTGCTTTCACGGAGCTTCACCTTCCAGTAGCCGGCCGGGGGGATCGACGATCGAAACCGTTGCCGTACGTCCGGCGATCAACCGGATATCGCGCCCCGTCGGGTCGAGCTTGATGCGCACAGGAATTCGCTGCGCGAGCCGCACCCAGCTGAAGGTCGGATTGACGTTCGCGAGCGCCGTGGGGCTTGCGCTGCGCTCGCGGTCTTCGATTCCGGCGTCAATACTCTCAACGGTGCCTGGCAGGTCGGCTTTGATCCCCATGATGCGAACCCGTGCCCGGTCCCCGACACGAATGCTCGGCAATTTCGTCTCCTCGAAGTAACCATCGACATGGATGGAGTCGGTATCGACCAGCGCGAGTACCTGGACGCCAGCGGTCGCGTAGTCACCCGGTTGGAGTTCCACATTCGTGACGATCCCATTCACT
This sequence comes from uncultured Steroidobacteraceae bacterium, assembly GCA_964508005.1. Taxonomy (GTDB): domain Bacteria; phylum Pseudomonadota; class Gammaproteobacteria; order Steroidobacterales; family Steroidobacteraceae; genus 13-2-20CM-66-19. The sequence goes on along the minus strand of CAZDTG010000011.1, from coordinate 10,924 downwards.
GATGCCCGAACGGTCGTGCGATCCAGGTTGAGCCGCGCCAGATCCCGCTGCACCCGAGCGCTGTTGAGCTGAGCGGCAAGCTGGTCTGCCTTGGACTGACCTTCCTCAACCTGCTCTGTGGTCGCGAGATCCTCGAGATTCCGATTTCGCGCGTTTTCCCGTTGGGCCTGCGCAAGGGCCACCGCGGCCGCCGCCACCGAGGCTTCCGCTTGACGCAGGGCGAGCTCAAAGCGCGGATGATCAAGTACAAAGAGGACGTCGTCCTTATTGACAGCTTGGTCGTTCTTGACGCGTACCTGAGTAACCAGACCGCTTACGTCCGGACTGACCTTGACGATGTCAGCGCGAACCCGACCGTCCCGAGTCCACGGCTCGACGTTGTAATGAATCCACAACCACCGAGCTCCGAAAATGGCCACGACGACTACAGTTAGTGTTACGACCACCCGGCCCACAAGTTTTAGCCGTGCAACCATTTAAGGGCCTACTCCTGAAGAATGGGCGGGCAGAGTTACGAGCGCCAGGACCCACAGAATCACCACATAGAGTGCCGTATCAAAGAGACCGGCATGCCAGACAAAGCGATAGAAATGCGCACGTCGCAAAATTACCCGCAGAACAAGCGCGATAAAGAAGGCCCCGACGGCAAGGACGAGGAGCGTAGGGATGAACACCCCGTGGATTTCGTTCTCGCCGATCATGGATCGAGCGGCTCCGAAACGTAGCGACTGCCGAACGAGGTGAGATCGAGGCGAAGCCCGACAAGGGCAGTCACGCCGTCTTCGACCGCCTGGGTGCGCCCTTGCGCTGTAAATGCGGTGATCCCCCGGTCAATTGAGCGCGCAGAATCCGGATGCGTCAGCGACTCACCCTTGATCAGTCCGCGGTAGGCTTCAGACACCGCGCTCTCCACGGAAGTTAGGAATTTGCTTGCAGCCGGTGGCAAGTGATCCGAACTTCGTTGCAACGTTGCGAGATTCATACCCACACGCAGGTCTCGCAGGCCGTCAATATTGTGACCCCACAGATCTGGGCGCTTTGCGGACAGCAATCTCTGGGTCACCAGACCAAACCTATCAAACATCCGAAACATCCAGTCGCGGCTGTCCGAATTCGGTTGTTGCGCGAGACCAACCACCGCTTGCCACCCGGCCTTGGAGATGCGCAGCGCGTTCCAAATCGGATCGATGGTGCGGAAGAGGAGGTTGGCGACAACGGCGATCAGCAGCCCCACGACTTCTGCGGTGTTCGAATTGATGAAGGAGGCGAAGTCGGCCTGGTAGCTCGACTGCAGTGCCAAGCCACCCGAGAAGCCGATGGCGAGCACGAGTGCCATCCCCTCGAGACGCTCGGAGGTCTGCATCCAGCTGAACAGCACCACCATGGGAGCAAGAACGAGCGCCAGCGATGCGAAACCGTCAATTCTGGGGAAGATCGCGAACTCATAGACAGCCGCCACCGGCAGTGCCAGCAGAATCCCCGCGACGACGGCAAAGAGCACCTTCGAAGGATTATCCAGAGTCGCAAACAAGGAGCAGCCGATCGCGGCAAACTGAGCCGCCGCAGCGCCTTCAGGCCACGACCCTTGAATCCATAGCGCGCAGCCAATGAGCGTGGCAGCGGTCGCCGCAAACGCTGACAGGAGCGCTAAACCGCGGTCCCGAGAGAGCATTCGCCGCGAGGGAGGTCCAAGAGGTGTAGCGGAGGCTGGCGTTCCATCAGGGTCCTTCAGAATCACCGCCAGTCCCGCCGCAGCGGACAGGTCTGTGACGAGCTCTCGCAGCTGAGTTGCTATGGTTCGCTGTACCAGCGATATCCACTCGCTGCTCCCTTCGCTCTCGGCCGTAACCCGGGCAAGTGCGGCATGCAACTCAATCTCCGCATCGCTGCGAAGTGCTTCGTTGGCCGCGGGGAAAGCCCGGGCCCAGCGCGATGTGGCCTCAATCACCTGGAGGGTGGACCGGTTGAGCGGACCTGCAGCCCTCGAGGCAGCGAGCGCCGCTTGTACCCCGGAAACGCGAGGCAGTATCAAGGCCAATCGGTCCTGCAGCGCTTGCATGACCGATGCGTTTCTGGGCACGTCGGAGGTTTCAAAAGCGACATGTTCATAGAGAACGTGTAGGTCACTGACGAGCTGGGCGAGCTGTTGTTCCGCCTCAAGGTCGATGGATTGCCCAGCAACGAGCGCATCGGCGATCCAGGTGCCGCAACGCCGCAGCGCTCGATCAATTCTCCCAGTGAGCTCTTCGAGCACGTTCTGCGGGAAGAACACAGAGTGCGCAACTGCACCACAAATCAGGCCGATCGAGATTTCCTCGACGCGGGCGACGCCGGTGTCGAAGATGGTGTTCGGCGTATTCACCACGGAGAGACCGACGATGGCCGCCGTATAGCCGGCCAGATAGAACGCATAACTGCGAGGTCGCCGGTCCTGGAGCGATAAGTACAGACACAAGCCGATCCATAGGCTGATCGCGAGGCACAACAGAGCCGGGGCGTGAACGAGGGGTGGAACCAGCAGCAGCGCCATCGCTGCGCCCGCCACAGTACCGAGCAATCGGAAAACCGACTTGGAGCGCACTGCACCCGCGATGGGTTTGGCGACGATAAAGACCGTAAACATCGCCCAATAGGGGCGTTCCAGGTCATTGGCAAAAGCGATATATAACGCCACCATCACCGCAACGGTGTTGGCGAGCACGAAGGCGAGGTTTCTGCCAGTGACGTGCATGCTAGTGAGCGTCCGCGATCAGGCTACGCCATTGGTGTCGTTCGCCCAGATTCTTTCTGAGCTGGCACTCCATCCGCGGAGAACCACTCAGCCTGCTGCCGCTCCCGGAAAAATCCCGGTGCGGCAGGCTCTCGGTAACCGTTATCTTCGCTGCTGTTTGCGCGTCTCCACGCTGCCGGAGTCTGTCCCGTTGTTTGTCGAAAATGCTTGCACAAATGGGGCTGGTCGGTGAATCCGCATTGCAGCGCTATGTCGCTCAAGGGGGCTTCCGTCTGCAGCATGTATTGAGCCGCCAACTCGACGCGTCGCCTGATCACGAAGGCATGAGGTGACGTTCCAAAGGTGCGCCTGAAGGCGCGCGAGAAATGCGCTTCGCTCAGATGAACGAGCCCGCAGAGTTCCGCGACAAGTACCGGACCTGTGATATGACTATCAATATAGGCACGCACCTTGCGCCCCTGCCACGCGCGCAGGCCCGCTTTCCTTTCTGGAGCTGCTCGCGCGACTTCGGGATCGATCCGCTTACGCAACAGCGAGGCCGCTTGAACTATCGTGCCGTGAACTGCCTGCTCGTGATCCAGCTGGCAAGCAGCCGCATCGAGAAGCGCGATTACGGAATGCATCCATCCGCGTGTCTCGGGCGAACCTATCGTTGCGACAGTCCGGGTCTCTTCGAGGTAAGTGCTCATAACCTGCTCCACACTCCGCCAGCGGCGCCTGGTATTGATGTTCAAGGATTGTTAATGACTTGGTAATTCGACGTGTGGGCTGAGAGAGTAAGTTTATGGTTGGCCGCACTAAGCCTTCGTTTAGATGTCGCAATCACGCTGATCTCAAACGCGCAGGTCGCTCTTCGGGCTCGCGTCACGCGCCTTCGCCACGTCCATGAAGTCGGCGTCGGAGCCGTCGGAGCGAATCTGGCGGGGCGGGGCCCTTTCTTCCTCCTCGCCCTCATTCACCGATTTCTTGAAGCCGCGTACCGCGGCGCCGAGATCCGAACCGATCGTGCGCAGTTTCTTGGCGCCGAACACCACGAGCACGACCAGCAGAATCACCACAAGCTCGCGCATCCCGATACCCATAAGACTCAACTCCCGCTTTGGTTGCAGACTCATCGATCGGAAGGAGGGCAACAGCCCTCCGGACCGACAAGGTTTGTCGTCGTTGATGGCCAGTAAAGGCATGAGCCGTCAAAACGTAACTGACGAATGCAGACCCAGCACGACCACATTGTTGCTCTGGTCGACTCCCCCCGGCGCATGGATGAATTGAACACTCGGCCTGATTGTGATCGCCGGAGTGACGTTCACGCTGTAGTAGACCTCCATTGGATATTCCGCATGTTGCACCTGCACCCGTGAGAGGCCGTACGGCGGCGCTGCTTCGGCGTTGTAGAGAATCTCCCCTTCCGCGATCCGACTATTGACGTGGACGCGGCCGATCGCGAAGCCGAGATCATCGTGAGGCCGAAAGGAGAACGGCCCGGTCCAGAACGCGCCGACTTCGGCAATCTGGTCCTTGATCGTGATGTTACGGTCGGCTTGTACGAAATTCACGAACAACGACAGGCCACGGGTGCCGGATCCGTCTTGCGCCCACACGCGTTGTTGCACCATCGCGTAGAAGCCGGACTGATGATGTCGTTGCAGCGGCGTACCGCCTCTGGTCACCAGCGGCTGTCCGGAAGTGTTCAGGTACAGGTCGTCGCCGCCGACATCGTCATACCACGCGCCGATTCGATACCCGCCATCCGGCCCGGCCGCACTCGGAAGCCAACCAGCCTCCGCTACGACCCGCGTGCCCGGGCCGCCAAACGGTCTCCCAAAGGCGAACCGATACTCATGCTCCTGGAAATTCGGGTTGACCTCGTAAACGCCAGCTTGCACGTACCAGTCCTTCTTCAAGTTGACTCTCGCCAACCCCGCCCAGGTGCTCCCCGGAAATGCAACCCAGTTCGTCACCACCCCATGAGATTGCAGCGTTGCGCAAAAGGTTATGTTTTGGAATTTGCAGCTGAAGGGCATGAAATCAAATGTCCCGGTCATTCTCCCGAGCTTGAGCTCCAGTGTCTTTCCAAACAATTGCTGCTCCCAGTAGAGTTGATTGAGCCTGGTGTAGTTGCCCTCTCCATAAATCTCCTGGACCTCCAATAGGGTGTTCAGATGCGCCTTGACAGAGAGGCTCTCGCCATTGCGATCGGTCAGCGAAAAAATGATCTTTGCATCCGGCAAGGCCACCAGCCGGTGCAGATCGAGCGAGCCGCCCAGGTAAAACTGATCGGCGTCGGCCGTTTCCTGACTTCTCCCACCGCTCACGTTACGCGCGAGCTCGTTGATGTAGCTCAACTGCAGGTCGATGCCGTGATCGACAAGGCTGCGACGGACTCCGCCCCAATCGCCGAATAGACCTTGCGGGTAATCCTCTGCGAACACGGGAATGACCGCGCCGGTCACAAATAACACGAAGCACAGAGCCGCTAACTTAATTGGCGCGGTATTCGTTTTCATATGTTCAGCCAAGGGTACGAGCCTCACGGCGAGCGACGGCGCATCCCCAGCCACGCCGGAGCAGCGGCGTTCGCCTCGCTCCGTGACCTGATGGGAGCGCCATCGCCCACGCATCCGGCACTGCAATCAGTCCGGGTCCCTGCCGGCGACGTATGTGGTCACCATTTTTCTGGGGTCCACGATTCGATCGAAATCGGCAGCCGACACGTAACCGAGCTTCAGGGCGGCCACCCGCAGCGTGAGGTCGTTGTCGTTCGCGTAGTGAGCGATCTTTGACGCTTTGTCGTACCCGATGACCGGAGACAGTGCAGTCACCAGCATGAGCGACTCGTCGACGTACGCTTTGATCTTCTTGAGGTTAGGCTTGGTGCCTTCAACCAGGAACTTGCTGAAGTTGATGCATCCGTCTGTCATCAGCGTGATTGAATGCGTGATGTTGTATATGATCACCGGCTTATAGACGTTCATCTCGAGATAGCCTCCGGCGCCGCCGAATCCGGTCGTGGAATCATTTCCCATGACCTGAATCGCGAGCATCGTCAGCGCTTCGGCCTGCGTCGGATTCACCTTCCCCGGCATGATCGAAGATCCGGGCTCGTTCGCCGGAATAATCAACTCAGCAAAGCCGGCGCGCGGACCGCAGGACATCAGGCGAATGTCGTTGGCGATCTTGTACAGGGACACCGCCAGCGTGCGCAGTGTCCCGGAGAGCTGTATCAATGCGTCATGCGCCCCCTGAACGGTGAACTTGTTAGGTGCCGTAATGAAAGGCAGGCTCGTCAATTTGGCGATTTCAGCCGCCGCGGCTTCCGCGAAACCCGGCACCGAGTTCAAGCCCGTGCCTACGGCAGTGCCACCGATCGCGAGGCGATAGACTCCCTTCAGCGCATCATCGAGCCGCTCGAGATTGTCCGAAAGCATTCCGACGTACCCGGACCACTCCTGACCGAGCGTTATCGGCGTAGCGTCCTGCATGTGGGTACGGCCAATCTTGACGATGTCCTTCCACTCGACGGACTTTGCCGCAATCGAATCGTGCAGCGTCGTCACAGCGGGCATCAGCCGCTGCTTGACATTCAGAGCGGCAGCAATGTACATCGCGGACGGAAACGTGTCGTTGGATGACTGCGCCATGTTGACATCGTCATTCGGGTGGACCGGCTTCTTGCTCCCCAGCGGTGTGCCCGCCAGCTGACAGCAGCGGTTCGAGATAACTTCGTTGACGTTCATGTTGAACTGTGTTCCGCTGCCGGTCATCCACACATGAAGCGGAAACATGTCATGGTGCTTGCCGGCGAGGATCTCATCGCAAACTCGAACGATCAGTTCGTATTTTTCGTCGCTGAGACGACTGCCCTCGTGATTAGCGGTGGCGGCAGCCTTTTTGAGGATCGCGTACGCCGTAATCATTTCCCGCGGAATGAGATCCGGGCCAATGCTGAAGTGCTCGAGCGAACGCTGGGTCTGCGCGCCCCAGAGTTTGTCAGCCGGGACGTCTACCTCTCCCAGGCTATCCGTTTCCTTGCGAAACCCCACGGCTGGAGGCACCGATTCTCCCTGAGCAAATGCGCTAGCGGCCGCCAATCCCAGCGGGGCTGCGAGTGTTGACTGAAGTATTTCACGACGATTCATTTATGTTGCTCCGAGTGTGAGTTCGGCGCACCCCGAGTCGAGGTCCCGCGCCGCCAGGTCTTTATGTTGCAGGAGTTTTGATGACCTGCTGATTCGACGTGTGGGCAGAGAGGATAAGTGTTTGGTTGGCTGCGCTAAGCCTTCGTTTAGATTTGGCGAAGGCGATGCTAAGCGCGGCCACAGAAGCTCGCGGCGCGAGGCGTCGGAGCAAAGCGCACCACTCTCCGCTTGAGTGGCCTGTTAGTCGAGGTACTTATTGGAACGAGAGACCGGGGCCGCCCCGGGCGAACGTTACGGGGATGGAGAGCGCTCCGGCACCAGCTTGAGTTTGTCCGCGATGCGGTAAAGCTCTGCCGTCGATGCGATTCTCATCTTCCGCATGATGTTGCTGCGATGGACCTTCACGGTAGCCTCGGTAATGCCCATATCGCCCGCAATCTGCTTGCTCAGCCGGCCCTGTGCGACCTCGATCATGATCGTGCGCTCACGCGGCGTCAGCGCTTCGAATCGCGTCCTGAGCACACCCACGACTTCGTTTTTCTCGCGCCGGACACGGTCGCGAGCGAGCCCGAGATTGACCGCGTCGAGAAGGTCCTGGTCACGGAACGGTTTCGTGAGGAACTCGATGGCGCCACCCTTCATCGCCTGCACGGTCATCGGAATGTCACCATGTCCAGTGATGAAGATGATCGGAAGCTCGGCGTTTGCCTCGGCGAGATCGCGCTGAAAATCAAGCCCACTCCGCCCCGGCAGTCTCACATCGAGAACCAGGCAGGTGGGACAGTCGGGCGATTCGAATCCAAGATAGTCGGTAATGGAGGCAAACAGCTGTGGATTGAATCCGACGGACCGTAGCAGTCGTCCGAGCGAAGCCCGAAATGCGGGATCGTCGTCGATGACCACGACGCACGAATCTGCGCCAGGCACCGTAGCGACTGCTGAGCTGGGATCCACGGAAGCGCCTCTTCCGGTGGGCAAGTGCGGCTGCCGACCTCTGTGGCTGAGTCTAGTCCCAAACCATCCGCGCGAACAGGGTCCAAGGCGCAGCCGAGGGTCTAACTGACCTAAACCAAGGCTTATGGCTCCGGATCCTGCTCCTGCGGCATTCTGTGACGGCGAAGAGGCCGAGCCACGTTGTCGGGCCCGTATCGCGGGTTCGATTAACTGCCGGAGGCGTATGCCGAAAGCGTCATTGGTTTCGATCGTAGAAGATGATCGGTTCTTTCGCGAGTCCATGAGAAGGCTCATGAGGTCACTCGGCTACCGCGTCGAGGTATTCCCGTCGGCAGCCGCCTTCCTCGAATCCCCGCGCCTCGCCCAGACTGCCGTATTGATCGCTGACATCTATATGCCTGCGATGACCGGACTGGAGCTTTACAGAAACCTCATCGACACGGGGCGTCCCATTCCGACCATCCTCATGACGTCCTACCCCGATGCCGACGTCGAGGCCCGCGCGCTAAGTGAGGGGGTCTTGTGTTATCTACGGAAACCCGTTGATGAGCAGCATCTGGCACGCTGTCTTCGTACGGCTCTCGAGTCTGGTGAAGCGACTGAGGAGAACTCCTGAGTTCGTCCGCCGCGCTGGGGACCGTAAACTGAAATGCCGCTCCGCGAGGTTCGTTCGCTTCGATCCACAGACGGCCCCCATGGGCGTCGATGATCGATCGACAAATGGACAGCCCTATCCCAACTCCGTTGGACTTTGTCGTGTAGAAAGTCTCGAATACGCGCTCGAGTTGTTTCGGATCAACTCCCGGGCCGGAATCCCGCACGGTGACAGCGCCATTTGTCTGCCTTTGCTCGGTGCTGACCAACAGATCGCGTGGCCCATCGACCGAGCTCATTGCCTCGATCGCGTTCAGGATCAGGTTCAGGATCACTTGTTGTAGCTGAACACGATCCCCCTGAACGGCAGACAACTCCTCCGCAAGCCGCATCTGGAGCGAGACCCCATGTTTGGTGATGGCGCTCCGCGCCAATTCAACCACCTCGGTGACCGCCTTGTTAAGATCAAAACGATCCTTACGCGGCGGCGCTTTCTTTATATGAGCCCGGATACCGTCGATGATGTCGCCGGCTCGATCCGCATCGCCCACGATACACCCGAGCGCTTCTCTGACTTCGCCCAGATCGGGCGGCGTTTTGGCTAAGAAATTCAGAGCCGCGCGGGCGTTGTTGCGTGCGGCGCCGATCGGCTGCTTGACTTCGTGGGCGAGCGAGGCCGCCAGTACTCCCATCATTCCCACGCGGTTCGCATGTGCGAGATCTGCCTCTAGCTGACGGAGCCTTTCACTTTCCTGCTCAGCTCGTCTACGCTCAGTAACGTCCATCACAGTGCCTACAAATTCAACGAGATGGCCGGACGTGCTCAGAACAGGATGGCTTATCACGTGAATGTCCCTCACGAGGCCATCCGGATGTACGATGCGGTAGTCCGTCTCCCACTCGGCCTTCTCGCGGATAGCCATTCCGATGATTTCCCTGAAGCCGGGTTGGTCGTCAGGATGAATCCGCTGCAAGAAATCCTCGAATCGGGGCAAACCATCCTGTGGATCGAAACTCAGAACACGGTAGCATTCCTCCGACCAGTAGCTGATATCGTGGTCCGGACTCCAGGCCCAACTGCCTGTCTGGCTCAGCCTCTGCGCTTCCGCCAGGTACGCTTCACTGCTCCGGAGGGACTCCTCAGCTGCCTTGCGCTCTTCGATGTCAATACCTGTGCCGTACCACTTGACGATGGTCCCCGATTCGTCTCGCAGTGGTACATTGCGCTGTAGGAACCAGCGGTACTCACCATCAGCCCGCCTCACTCGTGATTCGGCCACGAAGGGTTCTCCGGACGCGAGTGCTGCGCGCCACTTGTCCACGAACCCTTCGACGTCTTCGGGATGGATTGCTGCGGTCCAGCGCCAGTCCAGAAGATCTGTTTGAGGCAGGCCACCATATTCCAGCCAGCCCCGGCTCAGAAAGTCGAGAGAGCCATCAGGCAAAGCGGTGTGAATAAACGCCGGAGTTGTATCTACCAGTTGGCGATACTTGCGCTCACTGGCGCGCAGATCCTCCTCCGCCCGCTTGCGCTCGGTGATATCAGTCACCGCCCCAACAAACTCGCGATTGCCAGACGCATCTTGCAGAGCGTGAGCTAATGCGTGGACGTGCTTGATTCGCCCGTCGGGCAGCAGCAGACGATAGGTATGCTCGAAATCTGTCGCTCCTCGAGAGGCGTCAGCGAGGACCTTCTGCAAGTCGGGCCGGTCCTGCGGATGGACGCGCTGCACTACCGAATCTATTGTTGGCTTGACCGACCGGTCGAACTCGAAAATGCGATAGGTCTCGTCTGACCAGACGAGCTTGCCTGTGTCAGGTTGCCAACCGAAGCTGCCTGTGTGACTGAGTCTTTGTGCGTCGGCCAGGTAGGCCTCGCGGCGCTGCAACTCCTGAGTCAATTGCTCTTGCTCGGTCACATCCATGGCGGTTCCCAGAAGCATTTTGAGAACCCCATTGTCGACGACTGGAACGCCAACGCATCGAACATAGCGAACCGCGCCGTCCGGTCGAATGATCCGCTTCTTCACGTCGCAACCGGAACCCTGTTCACACATGCTCTTTACGGTCTCTGCCATGAAGTCGCGGTCGTGCGGATGAATGGTGGCCAGATACTGCTCGAGCGTAGGGGCGCCCTTCTGCGGGTCGAGGCCATAGATTTGAAACAGTTCCCGAGACCAATAGTCAAAAAAACCCGAAGGATTGAAAGCCCAGCTCCCCGTATGACCGAGACGCTGCCCTTCGGCGAGGTAGAACTCGCTTCTTTGCAGCTCTTGTACACTGCGCTGCAAATCGGCCTGCGCGCGCATGGTTGCTGTCACATCGGTACCGGTGCCGCGATAGCCACGGAATTCTCCGTTGCAGTCAAACACTGGTTTGCCGCTAGCCTTCACGTACATTGGAGAGCCATTGCCGCCCATAGTGCAATATACGAAGTCACGGAACGGTTTACGTGCTTCGAGAGTCCCCCGAACAAGCCGCCACTTCTCCGGTTCCGTTTCAAGGT
>CAZDTG010000010.1:0-52357 GCA_964508005.1 uncultured Steroidobacteraceae bacterium | reverse complement strand
ACCTTCGCTCGCCGGTTACAGTTGCGGGGGCAGCCGCGGTTTTACACCGCGTTCCAATTTAAATCCCTTGCGGGAACCTTGCGCGTGGCGCGGATCATACGCGATCCCTGGGCGCCTTAGAAGGACCGCCGCCTTCGGATGCGGGCCTGCACAGCTTGCGGGCATGGCGCCTTCGTTATCAGCAGTTAAGCAATAGTGATTTCCCGGCAGCGTGCGGCTCGGGTACGTTGCAACCCGGCGCCTCGACCCGCTCTTTCACGCGAAGACCCCCCTCTCTTGCGCTCACGGATTTGCGGTGTCGAGGATGCCACCCTCTCACAAGGAAGCGAGGCGATGAAAACCACGTTTTCCTGGTTCGACGTTGTCGCGTTGCTCTTGATATTGCTGATGTCTGTCGTATCGGGTGTGACGACGGATGCGGGCCGCGCCAACCCCCGGCAGGCTCTGGCCATCGGGCAGCAATAGCTCCCTCAGAGAGGAGTCGTGGAGTACCTGACTGCCGCCTCCACCGTAGCCATGATGTCGATCGGCTAGCGCGGCGTTCAGCCGGATGTTGGCGACGTCACTCATCGTGAAGCCGAAGCTTGCCTGGATCATCTGCACGCGGTTCGCCACGGTCGTCACCGTAACAGTCGGCGACGGGCGGACACCTGCTACCAACTGACGTGCAATTTTCAGTACTCAGAATTCCGAGCCGCAGCGGCGGCGTAGGCGACTAAGAGGGGCTCATGGGAGGGTGAGACCTCGGGAACTGTGCTTGCTGGGTGATGCAAGTGTATCTCACGTGCCAAGCCGTGATGCCCGGTCCTGATTGAAGCGTCATTTCCTGCAGAGGGGTCGACCATGGAGATGCGAGCACTCGACCGGACTTCTCACCAGCCGCTCGCTGTTGGTAGCGAGACCGTGCACATCAGCCTGCGCATCAACGGCATGCAGCGGGACTTCGCCATCGAGCCCTGGGTGACCCTGCTGGATCTGCTGCGGGAGCATGAGCATTTGACGGGGACGAAGAAGGGTTGCGATCACGGCCAGTGCGGCGCCTGTACGGTCCTCGTCGACGGTAAACGGATCAACAGCTGTCTCGCGTTGGCCGTTGCCAGGGACGGGGCCGAGATCACGACGGTCGAGGGCCTGGCGGAGGGCGAGCGGCTGCATCCACTGCAGCAGGCGTTCGTGGATCACGACGCCCTGCAGTGCGGCTATTGCACTCCCGGCCAGATCTGCTCGGCCGTGGGACTCCTCAACGAGGGCCACGCCCGCCGCCGCGCCGAGGTCCGCGAGCTGATGAGCGGGAATCTATGCCGCTGTGGCGCTTACACGAACATCACTGACGCAATCATGGAGGTGCTCGAAAGGGAGGGCGCCTCTTGAACCGCTTCACTTACGTTCGCGCCACCGGCATCGCCGAAGCCGTGAACGCGGGCTCCGCCGAGCGCGTGCGCTTTCTTGCCGGCGGAACGAACCTCATCGACCTGATGAAGGAGAATGTGGAGCGCCCCGAGCGGCTCGTCGATATCAACCGGCTGCCGCTCCACAGGATCGAGGAGCTCGAGGGCGGCGGCCTCCGGCTGGGTGCCCTGGTCACCAACGCGGACACTGCCTACGATCCGCGCGTTGCACGCCATTATCCTTTGTTGGCCTCCGCGATCCTGGCGGGTGCGAGCGCGCAACTGCGCAATGCCGCCACCAACGGCGGTAACCTGAACCAGCGCACCCGCTGTTACTACTTCTACGACCCGGAAACGGCCTGCAACAAGCGGGAGCCGGGTTCAGGATGCAGCGCCATCGGCGGCTTGAATCGCATCCACGCGATCCTGGGCGCGAGCGATCAGTGCATTGCGACCAACCCGTCCGACATGTGCGTCGCGCTCGCGGCGCTCGATGCGAAAGTTCGCGTTACCGGGCCGGGCGGTGACCGTGTCATTCCGCTTACCGAATACCACCGGTTGCCCGATGACAAACCCTGGCTGGACAACCGGCTCCGCCCGGGCGATCTCGTGACTGCCATCGATCTGCCACCCGAGGACTTCAGCGGGCACTACACCTATCTGAAGCTGCGCGACCGGTTGTCTTATGCGTTTGCGCTCGTCTCGGTAGCGGCCGCCCTGCGGTTCGATGGCGATCGCATCAGTGAGGCGCGGATCGCGCTCGGCGGCGTTGCGCACAAGCCCTGGAGGTCGCCCGTCGCGGAAAGCGGCCTGGCAGGGGAGAAGCCATCGCAGTCGGCTTTTTCCGCCGCAGCCCACGCTCTTCTGGAGGGTGCTGTCGGCCAGGGGGATAACGACTTCAAGATCGAGCTGGCGTGTCGCGCGATCATCCGGGCGCTGCAGCAGGCCGCGAACGGCACTCCACAGTCGCAGGCCGACAAACACATCGTGTGAAAAGATGAGCAGCCCGGTGCACGCGCCCGTCCATATCGGCGACCCGGTCAGCCGGGTCGATGGCGTGGCCAAGGTCACCGGCCGGGCGCGGTACGCGGCGGAGCACCCGGTGGAAGGGCTTCTCTACGGCTGGGTCGTCTCCAGCGCGATCACAAAGGGCCGCATTGTCGCGATCCATGCTGACGCGGCTCGCGCCGTTGCCGGTGTCGTGGAGATCATCACCCACCGCAACCGCCCGCACGTAGCGTGGCTCGACAGCAGTTACAAGGACGCGGTGTCGGTTCCCGGCTCGCCGTTCCGTCCTCTCTACGACGACCGCATTCTTTTCAACATGCAACCGGTCGCCGTGGTCGTCGCAGAGACGCTCGAGGCGGCGCGCCAGGGTGCCTCGCTCGTCAAGGTCGATTATCAAGCCGAGCCTCACAATACCGATTTCATGCTGGCTCTGGCCGGGCGCTTCGTGCCAAAACGCACCAAGAGGTCGTTCGATCCGCCGCAGAATCGGGGCGATGCACAGTCCGCGTATGGTGCCGCGGCCTTCAGGATCGCCGCCAATTTTCACTTGCCCACGCACTACCACAATCCCATGGAAATGCACGCGAGCACGGTAGTGTGGGACGGCGACGGACGGATCACCGTCTATGACAAGACTCAAGGGCCGCAGAATGTCCAGGGCTATCTGGCGGGAGTTTTCGACCTCTCCAGCAAGGAAGTGCGCGTGAGGAATCCGTATGTCGGGGGCGGGTTCGGCTCGGGGCTGCGGCCGCAGTACCAGGTCTACCTCGCGACTCTGGCCGCCCGGATGCTCGAGCGGCCGGTGCGCGTCGTCCTCACGCGCCAGCAGATGTTCAGCCACGTCCATCGGCCGGAGGCGGTGCAATCGGTCGCGCTCGCGACCGACGAGAAAGGCCGGCTGCAGGCGCTCATCAACGACGCAACCACCTCGACTTCCCAGTTCGAGGACTACATGGAGATCGTCTGCAACTGGGGCCTGATGAATTACGCCTGCCCGAATGCCTCGGCCGAATACACGCTCGCCCGTGTCGACACCTACACCTCCGGTGATATGCGTGCTCCGGGTGCCGCGACGGGGATGACCTTGTTCGAGCTCGCCGTCGATGAGATGGCCTATGCCGCCAGGATCGATCCCTTGCAGTTCCGGCTGCTCAACTATTCCGACCGGAACGCGATGGATGGAACGGCTTTTACTTCGAAAGCGTTGCGCGAAGCCTATCTGCAGGGCGCGGAGAAGTTCGGGTGGAGTCGGCGAGCGCGGGCGCCGCGCTCGATGAGAGACGCTCGAGAGCTCGTGGGCTGGGGTATGGCGACCGGGATGTGGGATGCGTTATTCCAGAAGGCATCGGTGCGTGCCAGGCTGCTGCCCGGCGGCGAGCTCGAGGTCGCCAGCGCGACATCCGACATCGGAACGGGCACGTACACCGTCATGACGCAGATCGCCGCCGACACCCTGGGTTTGCCGATGGACAAGGTCACCGCCAGGCTCGGAGACAGCGGGCTGCCGCGGGCGCCGGTGGAGGGCGGGTCGTTTACGGCGGCCTCCGTCGGCGCCGCTGTGCAACTCGCCTGCCAGAGCATCGCGGACAAGCTGTTGATAGCGGCCGAGAAGATCGAGGGCCGGCCGCTCGGCGGTGCGCGGATGCAAGAGGTCACGTTTGCGCAGGGCCGAATCGTTCTCAAGTCCAATCCCGCGCGTTCGGTCTCATTCGCTGAGGCGCTGGCCGCGGCCGGCTTGCAATCCCTGGAGGTGGAGGAAACGGCGTCCTCCGAGCTCGGCGCGCAGGACAAATCGCGTAACACGCACAGCGCGATATTCGCGGAGGTGAAAGTCGACGAGGAGCTCTGTGTCGTGCGCGTCACGCGCATCGTCATCGCGGTCGCCGCCGGGAAGATCATCAACCCCAAGACGGCGCGCAGTCAGATACTGGGCGGTGTAGTCATGGGTATTGGCATGGCGCTGCACGAGGAAGCGCTGACCGATCACCGCATCGGCCGCGTCATGAACCACAATCTTGGCGAGTATCACATTCCCGTGAACGCCGACATCCATGACATCGAGGTGATCTTCATCGAGGAGCACGATCCGGAAGTCACCCCTCTCGGTGTGAAGGGCCTGGGTGAGATCGGTATCGTCGGCACGGCCGCCGCGGTCATCAACGCGATCTATCATGCCACGGGCAAGAGGGTGCGCTCATTGCCGGCCACGATCGACAAGCTGCTCGACCGTAACCGGTCCGTGTGAGTGTCGAGCCGCGCGCGCCCCGGCGGCAACCAGGCGAGGGCGGTTGAGCGGCGAGCTCTCAGGGACGCTCGTCCCGCAGTCGCCCGCCCAGCGCCGCCGCTATGCAGGCTATGAAGGCGCCGATCACCATGGACAGGGCCGTGAAGATCGATGCTGCCGAGCTCGCCTTGCGTGCCGCGTCGGCTGCCTGGCGTGCCTTGGTTTCGTCCGCCCGCACCTGCGTGATGGCATCGTCGACGCGCTTTTGGGCTTCCGCCTCGGATATTCCGGTCCTTGCCGCCACCAACTGGGAAAGGTAGGTGCGGTCGGCAGCGGGTACATCACCCGTGGTCAACGCCTTTGCCAGAATGCGTGTGGCCTCAGCGCGCGCATCGGAGGTCGAAGACGGGGAGTTGGTGTCCGGGTGCGCTGTACGAAATAGGGTGTCGACGGTGTAGGCACTCACGGTGGCACCCGGGGGCATCGTGCCGGGTCCGGTCTCCGATGCTGACATTTCGCCGGACGTAGCGGCACCTTGCGCGGGGCTCGCAGCTCCCGCACCCTGACTTGCTCCCATCGCCGCCCCCGATGCTACCGCCGCTCCGTGGGCCCCGGCACTCACTATCGACGTGGCGGCCGATGCAAACAGCGTCGCGACAATCACAGTAGAAAGCGCCCAGCTGATGAACCCGTGCGCCGTGTCCCGAAAGAAGACCTCGTGGGTGTGCGTTCCTACCCACCTCGTTCGCAGGCGTCCGGTGATGTAGCCGCCGACTCCCGAGGCAACCCATTGCACGACGATGAGTCCGATCGCGGTCATTACCGAGAATGCTGTCAGGGATGCGCCGCTATTGGGCCAGGGCGATACCGCGGCCAGGCCGAGGCCCGATGCCAGTGCGAACAGAACGAGCGACACGGAAGCCGCCACGACGGCGCCCGCGATGATCGCACCCCATGACACGGCGGATGTGGATGCTTCGACGGTTGGAGCGTCGCTGGCGGCGAATGCGCCCGCGTGCTGGTTGGCGACTCGGTCCATATGGATAATCTCCGCAGAGCGGCGAGTTGTATCGGCGCACGTTCCATAACGAGGCGGATATACGAATGTTCCCCTGTAGATTTCTGTTCTGGCGCGAAATTTCATAGAATCGAACTCCCGGCCCGCCTGCGGCGAGCCTCACCGAGTCATCCGATCCTCAGCATGCTTGTGCATCCTCCGGCGGCGCTGAATTGATCCTGCCGCCCGCCAGGGACGTCGTCCGCGATGCAGGACGCGCGGTCCTTTCGATTCATCATTGGAGAGCCCGGCTGGTGTTATGGAGCGCGGCCGTGGTCGTGGGCGTCGTGGCCGTCGCCTTTGCATGGCTGGCCGATGTTGCACAGCTCGGGCTGCGCCGGCTGCTGCTCGAGTGGCGCTGGTGGCCGTGGCTCATGGCGCCTCCGGGGTTTTGCGCTGTAGCTTGGCTGACGCGACGCTTTTTTCGTGGCGCCGAGGGCAGCGGCATTCCCCAGACCATCTTCGCCTTGCGGCCGGAGGTCGGCGAGGCCGGACTGCGTCTTCTCAAGCCTCACGTGGTCGTCGGTCGCATGATCCTCGCATGCGTTGGACTGTTCTGCGGCGGATCGATCGGACGCGAAGGGCCGACGGTTCACGTCGGTGCCGTTATCGCCCATTCGTTCGGCCGCTGGATGCCGCATGGAGGCACCAGCGCCCAACGCCGGGCCCTGATCCTGGCCGGCGGCGCCGCAGGCGTCGCGGCCGCATTCAACACGCCGCTCGCCGGCATCGTGTTCGCGATCGAAGAGCTTTCGAGATCCTTCGAGGAGCGGGCCAGCGGAGCGACGTTGGCGGCAGTCGTCCTCTCGGGTGTCGTTGCGATCGCGATCGTCGGCGATTACACCTACTTCGGGCAGCCCACGGTAACCCGTGCCGCCCACTCGGTGTCTGCCGGCACATTCCTGGTGGCCATCGCGGGCGGACTCGCAGGCGGTCTGTTCAGCCGCCTGACGCTCATTGGCGTGAGCGGCCTGCCGGGCGTATTGGGCAAGTTGCAGAAAGACCGGCCCGCGCTGTTCGCGGGATTGTGCGGGTTGGTGATTGCGGCGATAGGCGCCGTGTCCGGCGGCTTGACCTACGGCACCGGATACGCGGAGGCGCGTTCCGTTCTGGAAGGCAGCGTCCATCTGCCGTGGATCTACACGCCGGCCCGAGCGCTGGCGACGTGGGCGGCGACCCTGAGTGGAGTTCCCGCCGGACTGCTCGCGCCCTCACTGTCGGTCGGCGCTGGGCTCGGACAGGTCGTGGCCGACGCGAGTGGCCAACTCAGCGCAGTGCCTTTCGCGATTCTCGGCATGTGCGGCTATCTCGCGGGCGTCACGCAGGCGCCGCTCACCTCGCTCGTGATCGTGATGGAAATGACTACCCAGCACGCAATGGTGTTGCCGCTCATGATTACGGCCGCGCTCGCGACGGCAATCTCCAAACTCCTCTCACCGCCGTTGTATCAGACCCTGGCACAGCGGTACGCCGGCTGATTGCGCGAGAAGACCCGCCGCTGAGTTGGGTTATTACGGAGCAGGACGCCCGAGGAACGGGCAATTGCGGAGCCGGGCCCGCTGGCGGAGAATCCTTGTCGCGCGAGCGGTCATGAGGAGTGCTGATGCGAATTCTCGTCGTCGGAGCCGGAGCGATCGGGGGCTATTTCGGCGCGCGCCTTGCCGAAGCCGGCCGCGACGTCACTTTTTTGGTGCGTCCGAAGCGGGCCGAGCAGCTTGCCGGCGGCCTCTTCGTCCGCAGCCCCAAGGGCGATGTGAGGATCGCGGCACCGAAGATGGTGACAGAGGCGACTGTGCGCGAGCCCTTCGACCTGATCCTGCTGAGCTGCAAGGCGTTTGACCTGGAGAGCGCGATGCAATCCTTCGCGCCTGCGATGGGAGCCGCCACCGTGATCCTGCCGCTCCTGAACGGCATGGCTCATATCGAGACGCTGCAGCGGCGCTTCGGAGCCGGCGCGGTCCTGGGCGGCCAATGCCAGATCTCGACGACGCTCGATGCGGAAGGCCGCGTCATTCACCTCAATGAAATGCATCTCCTGGGTTTCGGCGAGCTCGACAGTACGCGCAGTGCGCGCGTCGAGGCCGTGAATGAAAGTTTCGCCGGGGCGAACTTCGACGCGCAGTTGAGTCCCGACGTGCTGCAGGACATGTGGGAGAAATGGACCTTCATCGCGACGATGGCCGGCATCACCTGCCTCATGCGTGGCTCACTGGGCGACATCGAGGCTGCGGGAGGCGAGGGCATCGCACTCTCCTTGTTCGAGGAGTGTGGCGCCATCGCGGCGAAGAATGGTCATGGCCCCCGCGCGGGCGTTGCAGAGCGGGTCCGCCGGATCCTCACCACCCCCAGCTCCCTGACGGCGTCGATGTTGCGTGATGTCGAAGGTAGAAAAAAGACCGAACACGAACACGTCCTCGGTGACTTGCTCGCCCGGGCGCACGACACCCGTGCTCCGGTCCTCGAGATCTGTCTCGCGCATCTGCGTGCCTACGAGGCACGTCGTTTGCGAGAGGGTTGAGCTATCAGGATAAGGTGGTTGCCATGAAAGTGAATCCGCTCGCCGGTAACCCGGCACCGCTCTCAATCCTCGTGAACGTGCCGCGGCTGATCACGGCGTATTACAAAGAGGTGCCCGACCCTGCGGTAGCCAGCCAGCGGGTCGCGTTTGGAACATCCGGCCATCGCGGCTCGTCGTTCGACGCGGCCTTCAACGAGTGGCACATCCTTGCCATCACGCAGGCGATCTGCGAGTACCGCAAGCAACACGGGACTGACGGGCCGTTGTTCCTCGGCATGGATACGCACGCCTTGTCGGTTCCGGCGCTCGCGAGCGCTCTCGAAGTGCTGGCGGCGAACAGTGTCGACGTCATGCTCGCGGCGAAGGATGAGTACACCCCGACCCCTGCCGTCTCGCACGCGATTCTGACTTACAACCGCGGTCGCGGCAGCGGACTCGCGGACGGCATCGTCATCACGCCGTCTCACAATCCTCCGGAGAGCGGCGGCTTCAAATACAACCCGCCCAACGGCGGCCCGGCGGATACCGCCGTCACCGGCTGGATCGAGACGCGCGCCAACGAGCTCATGGGGCAGGGACTGCGCGATGTACGGCGGACGGCCTACGAAAAGGCTCTGCACGCGCCCACGACACACCGGCACGACTACCTGGGCTCGTATGTGGGCGATCTCGCCAACGTGATCGACATGGAGGCGATTCGCGGCTCGAAGCTCCGCCTCGGCGTCGACCCGCTCGGCGGCGCCGGAGTGCATTACTGGGGCGCGATTGCCGAGCGCTACCAGCTCGACCTCAGCGTCGTCAGCGATGAAGTCGATCCCACCTTCCGCTTCATGACTGTCGATTGGGATGGCCGCATCCGCATGGACCCGTCCTCGCCCTACGCCATGCAACGGCTCATCGGTCTCAAGGATCGTTTCGATATCGCGTTCGCGTGCGATACCGATCATGACCGGCATGGGGTCGTCGCCCGCAGCACCGGACTGCTGCCCCCGAATCATTATCTTGCGGTATCGGCGTACTACCTTTTCCAGAACCGTCCGAACTGGCGCAAGGAGATCGCGGTCGGCAAGACCGTGGTCAGCAGTCAGATGATCGACCGCGTGGCCGCGAAACTCGGGCGCAGGCTCTATGAGGTGCCCGTGGGCTTCAAGTGGTTCGTCGACGGTCTCATCGACGGCTCGCTGGGGTTCGTCGGCGAGGAAAGCGCCGGCGCCACGTTCCTGCGCCGGGACGGCTCGGTGTGGGCCACCGACAAGGACGGCATCATCCCGGCGCTGCTGGCCGCCGAGATCACCGCGCGTGTCGGGAAAGACCCCGGGGAGGTCTATCGCGACCTGACGCGCGAGTTCGGCGAATCGTTCTCCGACCGCGTCGACGCGCGCGCGACCCCGGCGGAAAAGAAGCTGCTCGCGAAGCTCTCGCCGCAACAGGTGAAGTCCAAACAGCTGGCCGGGGAGACCATCCAGGCGATTCTGACACGCGCTCCGGGCAACGACGCGCCTATCGGCGGCTTGAAAGTCATCGCCGAGCGGGGCTGGTTCGCTGCCCGCCCCTCTGGGACGGAGGATATCTACAAGATCTACGCCGAGAGCTTCCGCGATGCCAATCATCTGCAACAGCTCATCGAGGAGGCGCAGAAGATGGTCAGCGCGGCCCTCGCGCAAGGCTGAACCCGCGTCGCGCTGGCGCCCGCAAAACGCGCGTCAGCCGATCTCGGGCGGCTCTTCCTTCTCTTTCTCGCGGCCCGCGGCGACATCCGCGGACAGCTGCCAGAAAATCCAGGAGGACGCCGCTGTCATCAACCCCACGCAAATAAACGTGGAGTGAAACGCGAACAGCTCGTGCCCGTGCCCGTACGCATCGACGAAGGTCGCCAACAGGCCGCCGGCGGCCGCCACGCCCAGACTCATGGATAACATCTGCACCATCGAGAGCAGGCTGTTGCCGCTGCTGGCGGAGCCGCCCTCGAGATCCTTCAGCGTCACGGTATTCATGGCGGTGAATTGAAGTGAGTTCACGCCGCCAAAAAACGCAAGTTGGATGATGGCGAGCCACAGCGGCTCGGCGGCCGAGATGAGCGAGAAGCTCGCCATTGCGGCGCCGACGAGGACGGTGTTGACGACCAGCATCCTGCGATAACCGACACGCGTGATGAGAGGCGTGACGAGCTGCTTGGAGAAGATCGCCGCGGCCGATGTCGGCAGCATCATCATGCCCGCATGGAACGGCGTGTATCCCAGGCTCACCTGCAGCAACAACGGAACGAGAAACGGCATGCTGCCGCTGCCGAGGCGGGCAAACAGATTGCCCAGCAGTCCGATGCTGAAGGTATGGGTCGCGAAGATCTTCGGCGGAAAGAGCGGGTGAGGCTGCTGTGCCGCGCGCAGCCAGTATGCGACCATGCTCACGAGTCCGAAGATCAGCAGGACCAGCACGGTGGCGTGCTGGAAGCTCAGCTCCGACAGTCCGTCGAGGGCGAAGGAGATCGCCACCATTCCCGAAGCGAGCAACAGGTAGCCCGCGATATCGAAGGGAGGAACCTGGGGTATACGGTCTTCCGGCATGTAGAGCGCCGTGGCCGCGCAGCCGGCCAGGCCGATGGGGATGTTGATGAGAAAGATCCAGTGCCAGGAGGCGATTTGCACCAGCCAGCCGCCCAGCGTCGGACCGAGCAGCGGGCCCACGAGGCCGGGAACCGCGACGACGCTCAGCGCTTGCAGGAGCCGCTCGCGCGGGTACGCGCGCAGGACTGCCAGCCGGCCCACCGGCAACAACATGGCTCCCCCGGCGCCCTGAATGACACGCGCTGCCGTGAGTTGCACCAGGCTGCGCGAAGCCGCGCACAGGGCTGAGCCGATGACAAACAGAACGATTGCGCTCATGAACGCGCGCCGCAGCCCGTACCGGTCCGCGAGCCACCCGGAGGCGGGAATCAGCATCGCCATGGTCAGCGCGTAGGCAATGACGACGGACTGCATGCGCAGCGGCCGCTCACCCAGGCTGTGGGCCATGGCTGGAAGGGCCGTGTTTACGATGGTGGAGTCCAGCGTCTGCATGAAGAAGCCGGTCGCGACCAGCCACAGCAGGATGCGGAGCGATCTTTCGGGCGGCATGGGGCTTTCGAGGGTATGCGGCGGTGGTTCGCGAGCGGTGCAGTATCGGACAAGTCCTGCACGAGTTCCGCCGACTGTCCGACGCCTGCGCAGCGGCGCGGCCGGGAGAATAGCGGGGCAAACCACTCAAAGGGTGAATTTCGACGAGCGAAGTCCCGTAAACCCGATCGTGCGCCTGGACGTCGATTCAAAGCGAAAGGCCGCTGAGGTCGCGGGTCCTTGCGAGGAGTCCCATGAAAGCCAGGAATTTGCTGCCGCTGCTCATTTGCGCTCTCGCGCTGACCGTGACGGCTTGCGAGAAAAAAGGACCCATGGAAAGGGCTGGCGAGAAAGTCGATCACACGGCCGACACCGTCAAGAACGGCGGCTCGGAGCCGGCGTCCGACAAGCTGCAGGACGAAGCCGACAAGGCGCGCGACAAGGTGAACGACGCCGCGGGTAAGTAGGCCAGCGCGCCGGACTGCCGTGCCCAGCCGGCAGCGCGGATGCGTTGGCACAGGCTGTCGTGGGTCTTGCAGCGCCGGCAGGGCTGAAGGCTGGGCCGCGACAGCCGTGGCGCAGGAGATGGGAGCCTGTCACGCATCCGGCCCGACAGGGAAGAGGGGCAGCTCGAAACGACCTCAGTCGGCGGTTCCCAGTCCCCAGCCCCCGTCGACGATGATTTCCTGGCCGGTGATGTAGCCCGAGGCGGGTGAGGCCAGGAACAGGGCGAGGCCGTGGAGGTCTTCGGGAAACCCGACACGGTGCATGGGAATGACCTTGCCGACGGCTCGTTGCTCGTCCGGGTCGTGCGCGTGGCCGCCGCCGATGTTGGTCACGATGAAGCCCGGGGCGATCGCATTGACGGTGATGTTGTAGGCGGCCAGCTCCAGCGCGGCGCAGCGCATGAAGTGCGCGGCGCCCGCCTTCGCCGCCATATAGGCCGAGCCGATGGCGGGCTCGACGTGGGTGGCCGCCATCGAGGTGGTCATGATGATCCGGCCCGACCTGCGCGGCTTCATGTGCCGCGCGGCCGCCCGCGCCGTCGCGAATATGCCGTTCAGATTGATGTCGATGACACGGTTCCAGCGCTCATCGGTGTAGCTTTCGAGGGCGCCCTCCGGAACGCGCTCGCGTTGCGAACCGGCCCACGATCCGACGAACCCCACACCCGAATCGATCCCGGCGTTCGCGCATACCACGTCGAGGCGCCCGCATTCCCGGGCGGCCTCATCGATCGCCGCGTCGAGCGCTTTGTGATCGGTCACGTCGACAGTCCTCCCGCGCACGTCCAGGCCGGCCGCCCGCAGTCGCCGGGTCTCGTTTTCGATGCGCTGCGAATGGACATCGACCAGGGTCACGCGCGCCCCGTTGGCGGCAAGCGCCTCGGCGAGTCCGAGCCCGATGCCGCTCGCGCCACCGGTGACGACGGCTCCGTAGCCGGTGACATTGAACAGCTCAGCGATCTTCTTCATGGAGCTACCCCCGCGATGGATCCTGCAGCCACGGGATTATGGCACCCAGGTTGGCCGGCGCGCGCTAACCGATGCTTTCGGCGCTGTAGCGGGCGAGCAGACCGGTCCGAACGGTGTAGCGGAATACGCGGGCGAAGCAGTAGCCCGCGAGCAGCACCTGCGCGAGCGCAAGGGCCGCGCCAAACAGGAGGGCCGCGGCCGAGAACGGCTCGCCCTTGATGAGGGCACGCATGCCTTCGAAGACGTAGGACGGCGGTAACAGGTAGCCGACCGAGCGCATCCAGGCCGGCAAAGTGGCCAGCGGGTAGTAAACGCCGACGAAGGGCGAGAGCATTGCCGGCATGGGCCACACGAGCCATTCCGAAGCGGGTCCGAGCCGCAGGACGATCGCGCTCGCGAGGACTCCGAGCGCCACCCCAAACAGGAACAGCACCAACACGAAGGGGAACAGCATCACGCCCAACGAGCCGAATGAAAGGCCGAATACGAGCGTGGCCAGGATGAGCATCACGATGAGGCCGGCTATGCTCGTCGCGACGCTCGTCAGCACGAGCCCGGTCACGTACTCCGAGATCGACAGGGGTGTGGCGAACAGATTCAGGAAGTTTCGCGACCAGACGTCCTCGAGAAACGCCGTGGTGACACCCTGCATGATGCGCGTGAAGAAATCCCAGAACAGCACCGCGCCCAGCAGGGTCGGCACGAAGTTGACGTGACCGGCGGCGACGGAATTCAGATAGCGGCTCAGAAACCCCCACACCACGATGTCGATCGCCACCCACGCGAAGGTCGGCAACAGCCGCACCGGACTGCTGCGGAAGAGATAGAGCTGTCGCAGGAGGATGCCCGCGACGGGCCGCAGCCTCACCGTGCCCGCTCCTGAACCCCGTGCAACGGCTCGCGCGCGAGCTGGATGAACAGCTCCTCGAGGGAGCGAGCACCGTGCGCCGCGGGGAGCGTGCGCGGATCGCCCTCGAGGAGAATCTTCCCGCGCGACAGAAAGAGCACGCGGTCGCAGACTTCCTCGACTTCGTACATGTTGTGGGACGTCCAGAGGATCCCGCAATTCCCCTCGAGCGCCAGCTCCCGGATCTGCTTGCGTACGGTCTGCGCGGCGGCCGGATCGAGAGAAGCGGTAGGCTCGTCCAGCAACAGCAGCTCCGGCCGGTTGAGCAATGCCTTGGCGAGCGCGACCCGCGTCTGCTCGCCCGAGGAGAGCACACCACAGCGCGTGTTGCGCAGCTGGCGA
Organism: uncultured Steroidobacteraceae bacterium; assembly: GCA_964508005.1. Classification (GTDB taxonomy): domain Bacteria; phylum Pseudomonadota; class Gammaproteobacteria; order Steroidobacterales; family Steroidobacteraceae; genus 13-2-20CM-66-19. The sequence goes on along the minus strand of CAZDTG010000010.1, from coordinate 38,346 downwards.
AGGTCGAATTTCCCGAGCAGCGTCTCGATCCGGGCCGAGAGAGCGCCGATGCCGTAGATGAGCCCGAAGAAGCGCAGGTTTTGCGCCACCGTGAGATTGCCCGGCAGAGTCGCATACACGGCCGCGAAGTTCGTATGCGCGAGCGCCTGGGAGCGGCGCTTCGCGACATCGATGCCGGCAATTCTTATGGTGCCGGAGGTCGGTGCGAGCACCCCGAGTATCATGTTGATCGTCGTGGTCTTGCCGGCGCCGTTAGGCCCCAGGAGGCCGACGATCTCCTTGCGGCGCACCGTGAACGAGACCCTCTCCACGGCGGTGATGTGCGCGTAGCTCTTGCAAAGGTCGGCCACCGCGAGCACCGCCTCGGGCTGCGACTTATCCAGGACGCTCACTCGCCCGAGCGGACGATGCGGGGCTGCAGGCATCGGCGCACGATACCAGCAGGCTGCCGTGCGACGAAATTACACAGAAAAGCGCTGCGGCGTGAGCCGAAACCCCGGTGGAGTCTGCTAAAGTGTCTGGTGTTGGGCTCACTGTTACCGACTGTGCTTCATAATTTTGCACCGAGGCACCCGGACGCCATAGCGGTTGCGGCCCCGTAAACGGGCTTTCAAGCATGTCACCTAGCACTCCGAGCCGCGCCCCCCGGGCGCGCAACGCCTTGTTTTGCGTAGCGATTTCGGCTGCGCTGAGCGCCTGTGCCGTGGGGCCGGACTTCCACGCGCCGCCGCCGCCAGCCACGGAAAACTACACCCAGGGCCCACGGCCCCAGGCCACGGCTGACGCTCCGGGCACGGCCGGAGCCGCGCAGACATTCGTCTCGGACCGGGACATCCCGGGCGACTGGTGGACTTTGTTCCAGTCGCAGCCCCTCGACGGGTTGGTCAGGGCGGCGTTGCGTGACAGCCCGACGGTCGAGTCCGCCAAGGCGGCGCTGCGGTCGGCGCGGGAGAACTACCTCGCTGAGCGCGGCGCGTTGCTCTTGCCGAAGGCCGACGGAACGTTCTCCGGCACGCGCCAGAAGACTTCCGGCGCGCTGTTCGGCGCGCCCCAATTCGGCTCCACTGTCTTCACGCTGGTCAGCGCGACCGTGAATGTCTCGTATCGGCTCGATGTCTTCGGGGGCTCGCGCCGGCAGCTGGAAGCCCTGCGGGCGCAGACGGACTACCAGCGCTGGGAGCTCGAGGCGGCGAACCTGTCGCTGACCGCGAACGTCGTCACGACCGCGATCAATGTCGCCTCGCTGCGTGCCCAGATCGCGGCGGTGAACGACGTCGTTGCGACCGAGCAGGACCAACTCAACGTGGTGCAGCGGCAATTCGCAGCCGGCGGCGCCTCGCGGTCGGATGTTCTCACGCAGAGTACGCAGCTCGCACAGACGCAGGCAACACTGCCGCCCCTCGAAAAGGCGCTCGCGCAGGCGCAACACCGGCTCGCGGTGCTTTCCGGAAGGACCCCCGACTCGGATACGCCGGAGTTCGATCTCGAGCGCCTCGTGTTGCCCACCGAGCTCCCGGTGAGCGTGCCCGCGAACCTCATCCGTCAGCGACCAGACGTCCAGGCGGCGGAGGCGACGTTGCACCAGGCGACAGCCCAGGTGGGCGTGGCCACGGCCAACCTGTTCCCCCAGATCAACCTGTCCGGAGCGATCGGATCGGATGCTCTGAGCGCAAGCACTCTGTTCACCTCGGGCACGGGCACATGGAGCCTCGGCGCCTCCCTCACCCAGCCGCTCTTTCACGGTGGCGAGCTGCTCCACAAGCGCCGCGCCGCCGTGGCGGATCTCGATAACGCCTTCGCGCAGTACCGCCAGACCGTGTTGGCGGCAATGCAGGACGTCGCCGACACGTTGCGCGCGCTGGAAGCGGATGCGCGCGACCTGCGCGCCCAGGCCGCCGCGGAGTCGCTGGCGGCCGCCGCGCTCGAGATCACCAAAAAGCAGTTTGCCGCGGGGGGTGTCAGCCACGTGCAGCTGCTGATTGCCGAGCGGCAGTATTCCCAGGCTCGCCAGAACCGTGTGCTGGCCGAAGCCGCACGCTATGCCGATTCCGCGGCCCTGTTCCAGGCACTCGGTGGCGGCTGGTGGAATCGCAAGGATCAAGAAGAGAAGGTGAACAAGCAGTGAGCAGCGTGATGCGTCGGCGCCTGATCATCGTGTTGGCCGCGGCGGGTGTCCTGCTGGCCGCGCTGGTCGGCTTCAATATCTTCAAACAGCACATGATCGCGCAGTTCAGGTCGCAGAACTCGGCGCCGCCCCAGACCGTCAGCACCATCGTGGCCGAGTACTCCGACTGGCAGCCCGAGATCACCTCGGTCGGCAGCATGCGCGCGTTTCGCGGCGTGGATGTCACGACGGAAGTGGCGGGACTGGTGCGCGTCCTCAACTTCAAATCCGGCGAGGATGCCCGCAACGGCGCCGTGCTCGTCGAGTTGAATGCGGACTCCGACGTCGCGCAGCTGCACGCGCTGCAGGCCGCCGCGGACCTGTCGCAGACCACTTATAACCGCGACAAAGTGCAATTCGAGGCTGAGGCCATCAGTCAGGCGACGCTCGATTCCGATGCCGCGGATCTGAAGAACCGGCGCGCCCAGGCGGAGGCGCAGGCGGCGCTGGTCGCGAAGAAGACCTTGCGCGCGCCGTTTGCCGGCCGGCTGGGCATCACCACCTTGAACCCCGGGCAGTACCTCAATCCGGGCGACAAGGTCGTCACGCTGCAGGCGATCGACCCCATCCTGGTGGATTTCCGGGTGCCGCAGCAGCAGCTCGCGCGCATCGCGGTGGGCCAGACCCTGCATGTGACCACCGATGCCTTTCCGGGCGAAAGCTTCGAGGGCAAAGTCACCGCGATGGATCCGCGTGTGGACACCGCCAGCCGCAACTTCCAGGTCGAGGCGTCGGTCAACAACTCGGCGCGGCGGCTGCTGCCCGGAATGTTCGCGCGGGTAGCCGTACAGTCAGGTAACACGCAGCGCTATCTGACACTGCCGCAGACCGCCATCACTTACAACCCTTACGGAGCAACCGTGTTCGTCGCGCTGCCCTCGAAGGACAGCAAGTCGCTCGTGGCCCAGCAGGTGTTCGTCACCGTTGGCAGTACGCGTGGCGACCAGGCCGCCATCGTGAGCGGCATCAAGCAGGGTGACCAGGTCGTGACGAGCGGGCAGCTCAAGTTGAAGAACGGCACCGTGCTCGCCGTGGACAACAGCGTGGTGCCAAAAGACGATCCTCATCCGGCTCCGCAGGAAGAGTGAGGCGGCAGCGATGAAATTCACCGACCTGTTCGTCGAGCGGCCCGTCCTGTCGGCGGTCGTCAGCCTGCTGATTCTCGTTTTGGGCCTGCGCGCGATTTCGGAGTTGCCCGTCACCCAATACCCGCAGACGGAGAACGCCACAGTCACGGTGAGCACGACGTACTATGGTGCGGATGCGGCCACCGTCGCCGGCTTCATCACTCAGCCGCTCGAGCAGGCGATCGCGCAGGCTCAGGGAATCGATTACCTGTCCTCATCGAGCAGCACCGGCTCGTCGGTCATTACCGCGACGCTGCGCCTGAACTACGACTCGAATCGCGCGCTGACGGAGATCAACACCAAGGTCAGCTCCGTGCGCAACCAGCTGCCGCCGCAGGCCCAGCAGCCGGTGCTCACCGTGCAGATCGGGCAGACCACCGACACGATGTACCTCGGCTATTTCAGCAGCACCCTGCCCACGAACGGGCTGACCGACTATCTCGTTCGGGTGGTGAAGCCGAAACTCGATGCGATCGATGGTGTGCAGACGGCCGAAGTCCTCGGGGCGAGGCAATACGCCCTGCGCGCGTGGCTGGATCCCGAGCGGATGGCCGCGCAGGGCATCACGGCTTCGGATGTGTATTCCGCGCTGTCGTCCAACAACTATCTCACGGCGGTCGGCACCGCGAAGGGACAGGCGGTTACCGTCGACCTCACGGCCTCCACGGACCTGCATTCCCTGGATGAATTCAAACGACTCGTCATCAAGGACCAGAACGGCGCCATCGTGCGGCTGCAGGATGTGGCGACCGTGGTGCTGGGGGCGGAAAACTACGATTTCAGCGTGGCCTTCGACGGTAAACGCTCTGTGTTCATCGGGATTCAGACGGCGCCGCGGGCGAACGTGCTCAACGTGGTCAAGCTCGTCAAAGCCGCCTTGCCCGGTATCGCACAGCAGCTGCCCACCGGAATGACCCAGGACCTGGTTTTCGATGCCACCAAGTTCATCAACACCTCGATCACGGAGGTCATCAAGACCCTCGTCGAGGCTCTGCTCATCGTCACGGTCGTGATCTTCCTGTTCCTCGGTAGCCCGCGCGCCGTCGTCGTGCCCGTCGTCGCGATGCCTCTGTCGCTGGTCGGCGCATTCTTCCTGATGCTGGCACTCGGCTATTCCATCAATCTATTGACACTCCTGGCCCTGGTGCTGGCGATCGGCCTCGTGGTGGACGATGCGATCATCGTCGTCGAGAACGTCGACCGTCACATCAAAGAAGGAATGGCTCCGTTCGCGGCCTCCATACAGGCCGCGCGCGAGCTCGGCGGCCCGATCATCGCGATGACGATCGTTCTCGTCGCCGCATACGTTCCGATCGGCTTTCAGGGCGGCCTGACGGGCGCTCTGTTCACGCAGTTCGCCTTCACGCTCGCCGGGGCCGTCACCATTTCCGGCGTCATCGCGCTCACCCTGTCACCGATGATGTGCTCGAAGATCTTTCGCTCCGGCGAGCACGAAGGGCGTTTCGCGCACTTCCTCGACCGGCAGTTCAACCGGCTCAGGGAGGCGTACAAACGCGGCCTCGCGCGTTGGCTCGAGACCTGGCAGGTGCTCGTCGCACTGGGCGCCCTGATGTTGTGCGGTACCGTGTACCTCTTCATGACATCGACATCGGAGCTCGCCCCCGAGGAGGACCAGGGCGTCGTGCTGGCTCAGACCATCGGTCCTCCGAACGCCACCATCGACCAGATGCAGACGTACCAGGACCTGGTATTCAAGTCCATGAGGGAGCTCCCTGAGTACGAGGCGACGTTCCAGATCACCGGAGCGCCCTCGGTCAACCAGGGCTTCGGCGGCGTGCTGCTGAAGCCCTGGAGCGAGCGGAAGCGCTCCGCTGCGGAGATCCAGCAGTATCTGCAGGATAAATACAACCACATCGCCGGCGCGCGGATCGCGGCGTTTCAGTTTCCGGCGCTGCCGGGCTCACAGGGCCTGCCGTTGCAATTCGTCATCACGACGACGGAGCCCATCCAGAACCTCTACGAGGTGGCGAACCAGGTACTGGACAAGGCCAAGGCCAGCGGCATGTTCTGGTTCATCGACTCCGATCTCAAGCTCGACAAGCCGCAGGCGACGTTGGAGCTCGACCGCGACATGGTGGCCGACATGGGACTCACCCAACAGGACGTGGGCGCATCGCTGGGTGATGCGTTGGGCGGCGGTTACGTCAACTACTTCTCCATCGCGGGACGCTCCTACAAGGTCATCCCGCAGGTGCTGCAGAAGTACCGCCTCAATCCGAACCAGGTGCTCGACTACTACGTGCGCTCGGGCGACGGCTCGCTCATCCCGGCGGCCACGGTGGCGAGGATCCGGACGAGCACCGTGCCGGAGTCGGTCAATCACTTCCAGCAGCTCAATTCCGCCACGATCGCGGGTGCTCCCGGCGTGTCGCAGGATGAGGCGCTGCGCTTCCTGCGCAACGCCCTGCACGAGGTGGCGCCTGTCGGTTACACGGCCGACTATTCCGGACAGTCGCGACAGTACATGCTCGGCTCCGGGAGCTTCGTCGTCACGCTGTTCTTCGCGCTCATCATCGTGTACCTCGCGCTCGCGGCGCAGTTCGAGAGTTTCCGCGACCCCGCGGTCATTCTCGTGTCCGTGCCGATGGCCTTGTTCGGCGCGCTGCTCTTCATCAACGTCGGTCTCGCCACACTCAACATCTACACGCAGGTCGGACTGGTGACGCTCCTCGGGCTCATCAGCAAGCACGGCATCCTCATCGTGCAGTTCGCCAACGAGTTGCAGCGCTCGGGGCTCGCCAAGCTCGAGGCCATCGAGGAGGCTGCCGCCGTACGTTTGCGGCCCATTCTCATGACGACCGCGGCGATGGTGCTGGGTGTGCTGCCGCTGGTCATCGCCACCGGCGCGGGAGCCGCCGGTCGTCGTGCGATGGGGATCGTGCTCTTCACGGGCCTGTCGATCGGGACGATGTTCACGCTGTTCATCGTGCCGGCCGTCTATGTGTTCGTGGGCGCCGATCACGCGCGCGACAGGCGGGCGGCGACCCTGGCGGCCGCAGCGACGAGCCAGGAGCCGGGTGCGCCCGCGACGAATCCAGGCTAGGGGCCTGTGTTCCTACGGGCCGCGCCAATGCCCCGGCGGTCACGGTGGCGGAAAAAGCGGCGGATCGTTTTGGGCCAGACCGCCGTCCGCGCCGCCGGCGATGCGCGCGCCTCCGGCGTTACGGTCGTGCTTCCAGCACGATGTTGAACGGCGTCTCGGTGGCCCGCCGGAAGCGGGTGAAGCCGCCGTCGTTCACAATGACCTGGCGCAGCCGTTTCTCTCCCGCCTGCGCGCCGAGCGCCGGGCCGCGTCTCGCCAGCGACACCGGAACGCAGACGAGGGAGGACGCCGCGTAGTAGACGCGGCCGACCGGGTTCAGGTTGTCGTCGATGCGGTCTCCGGCAAACGGCTCGACGACCATGCAATGACCATCCGGCTTGAGCGCCTGCCGTGCGTGGCGGGCCGCGCCGGCCGGATCTGCCATGTCGTGCAGGCAGTCGAAGAACGCGATGAAATCCAGATCCCGCTGGCGATACGACGTTGCGTCGGCCGTCTCGAACGTGACATTGGTCACGCCGGCCTCGGCGGCGCGTCCGCGCGCGGTCTGGATGGAGGGCTCGTGATAGTCGACACCGACGAACTCGGAGCACGGAAATGCTTTCGCCATGAGGATGGTGCTCGCGCCGTGGCCGCAGCCTATGTCCGCCGCCTTCGCGCCGGTGGTCAGCTTCTCCGTCACGCCGTCCAGGGCGGGCAGCCAGGCGGACAGCAGGTTGGCGTTGTAGCCAGCGCGAAAGAATCGCTCCGTGCCATGGAACAGGCACGGGTGATGCTCACCCCACTCCATCCCGCTGCCGCTGCGAAAGTTCTCACGCGCGCGCTCCTTGATGTGAAACAGGTCCTGCACGATGTTGTAGGCGCCGGGCAGATCGACCGGCCCGTGCGGATCCGCGAGGCACAGGGCCTGCTCCTCGCTCAACGAGTACTTGCCGCTCGCGCTGTCGTACTCGACATAACCACCGGCTGCCTGGTTCGCGAGCCACTCGCGCATGTAGCGCTCGCTGGTCCCGGTGCGGGATGCGAGCTCCATCGACGTCAGCGGTCCCTTCGCCAACTCACGGTACAGACCGAGCTCGTCCCCGAGGGAGATCAGCACAGCACTCATGGCCGCACCGAGATCTCCCACCGCCTTCCCTAGAAACGCGTTGAGCTTTTCCTCATTGATGGCCATGGATCGTCCTCCTCTCTGTCGAGATTGTGGGTTCGGGACGTCAACAGAAATTCATTGCGGCGGCGGGCCCTCGCTGACGCGCACGAAGTCGTCCGGACGCAGCCACTTCCTGAATGCCGCCTGCACGTCCGCGGGTCCGAGCGCGATATAGCGCCGCGCCGCGTTGGTGGGCTCATCGAGCGGCAGGTCGAGGTCGACCCGGCCGAGCAGGCCGCGCGCTATGTCGTCGACACTCGACTCGCTCAACGGAATCTGGCGCAGCAGCAGTGCCTTCACCCGCACGAGCTCATCCTGTCCCGCCGGCGCGCTCTGCATGGACTTGATCTCGTTGACCGCCATGTTGGCGGCCTTGGAGACATTCTGCGGGTCGCTGGCGTACTGGATGAGGTAGGCGCCGCGGGTCCGGCCGGCCTGCAGCGTCGAGCCGACCGAGTAGACCAGGCCGGAGCTCTTGCGCAGATCGATGCTGAGGCGCGTCGAGTAGAAGCTGCCTCCCAACACCGCATTGCCCAGTTGCAGCGGATAGTAATCCGGATCCGAGCGCTGCAGCGCCAGGTTCTGCGCCAGGATCACGACGTCCTGCACCCGGCTGGCGTCCGGCACGGCGATCACACCGGGGCGGTTCGGGGGCGCCACGGGCAGGTCCACGTCGGGCTTCGGCCCGTTGACGCTCCAGGGACTGAAGTATTTTTCGATGGTCGCCCGTGCCTGCGCCGGGGTGACCTTGCCGAGGACCACGATCGTGGTGAGGTCGGGGCGGAAGACGGTGTGATAGTAGGAGCGCAGCGTGTCGAGCGTGATCGCGCTCACGCTCTCGGGGGTCGCCATGCGCAGGCTCGGGTCGTTCTGCGGGTAGAGCGCGCCGCGCAGGGAGTGTTGTGTCAGGAAGCCGGGGCTCTTGTTGCGCGCCGCGACGCCATGGGCCACCTGGTTCTTGATGATGTCGAGAGCCTGCTGCGGCAAGGCCGGATGCAGCTCGTTGTCGGCCAGCAACGCCACGCCGCGGTCGAAGTGCTCGGCCAGCGTCGCGACGGCGAAGTCCGCGCCGGCGCTCTCGCGGGCGCCGATCGCATCCAGCTGCTGTTGAAAGGCCACGCGGTCCAGGCGCTCGCTGCCGTAGGTGAGGAGCTGCTCGAGCACCCCCGAGATGCCCTCCTTGCCGGGGGGCTCCTCGGTCTCGGGACGGTTGCGGATATGACCCGACACCGTGACGGTGTCGCTGACGTCCTCGGTCTGCACGATCAGCTTCAGGCCGTTGGGAAGAGTGGTCACCACCGGATGGAGCGTCGAGGGCGGGACGTCGAGCCGATGCAGGGCGGCATCCGCCCACGGCGGCAGCTTGGTGGGGTGCGCTTCGCCGAGGGAAATGGATTCCTGACCGCCGAATCCGCCGCCCCGGGAGGCCACCGGCGCGCCCGAGCCGCGCGGCAACATCACTCCGGCAATGGCGTGATCGAGATCCAGGTACTGGCGCGCAACGCGGTTCACGTCGGCCACGGTCACCTTCTCGATCCGGGCGAGGTCCTCGTCGGGAGACTGCAGGCCGTAAAGGGTGAGCGCTTCCGACCACACGGAAGCCAGCTCCGCGATGGAGTTGCGCTGGAACTGCGCGGCGCTGCGCTCCTGGATTTTCGCGGCGTCCACTAGCTCCGGCGGCACTCCGTCGTGCGCTACTCGGGCGAGGATGCCCCGCACGGCAGCCTCGAGCTTCTTCGGATCGTCGCCGGCGGTAAAGGATGCCGTCGCGTACGCAAGGCTGGCCTCCGGCAGCGGGTCGAGTGAGAATCCCGCATCGATAGCCTGTCCCTGGGGCACCAGCCCGTACAGGTCGAAGCGGCGGCTGCTCAACACGTCGGCGAGCACTTCGAGCGCGGGGAAGTCGTCGCTCCTCGGTCCCGGGGCACGCATCGCGATCATCAGCGTGCCGCTCGGGCGGTCGGTATCCACGGTGAACGAAGTTGGCTGCACGGGCCGCAGGCGTACCTGCGGCCGGGGCGGGAGCGGTTTGGGTTTGATTTCCCCGAAGAGCTGCCGGACTTCCGTCAGTGTCGACTTGGGGTCGACGTCACCGGCGACGATCAGAATGGCGTTGTTCGGCGCATACCAGGCGTCGTGAAAGCGCTTCAGCGCTTGTGCCGTGGTCTTCTCGAACGAGGGGCGCGTCCCTAACGCGTCGTGCGCGTAAGGCGTGCCCGCGAACATCGCCGCGCGTATTTTCTCGTAGAGCACATAGGCGGGCTCCGAAAGGTCCTGGGCGACCTCCTGCTCGATCGCACCGCGCTCGTGGTCCCACTCCTCCTTGGAATCGAGCACGGCGCGCATGCGGGTCGCCTCGATGTGGAGCGCCACGTCGAGATCCTCGGCCGGCACGGTATAGAGATACTGCGTGAGAGCTTCGCGCGTGTTGGCGTTGAAGTTGCCGCCGATCACACTGCCGATGTCGGCGAGTTGGTCCGCGGTGAGACCGGGGCTGCCGCGGAACATCATATGTTCCTGGGCGTGCGCCGTCCCCGGAAAGCCCGGGGGCGTCTCATCGGAGCCGACGAGGTAATTGACCGAGGTCGCGGCCACGGGCGCCAGCGGATTGTGCACGATGACCACCCGCAGGCCGTTTGCCAGTGTGGCGCGAAGGGTCCCGGAGGAGTCCACCTCGGCCGGCGCGGGGGTTGAGCCAGATGCGGCCGGCGGTCGGGGGTCCGCGGCCAGTCCCAGCTCCGCACCCGGCAGGCCGGGGAACGAGCCGCTGTATGCAGGCGCCGCGAAGCACAGGAAGGCTGCGCCCAGCAACGCGGCGGCGCGCCAAGCGTGGAGGCCCTTTAAATTCATAGACATGCTGATCCGGAGCGCCTGGCTGGCAAAAGCGGTGAAACCAATTAACGGACTTTAATGATTCACCCATCCTGGGTAAATCGATACCCTCGTATGGTCTTTCCCAAGCTCGGCTTGCAGCGCACTCCCCCGTGATACTCCGGACTCCCTTTCCCTGGCTAGGTCCGCACCGTCTCGCGGCGCGCACCGTCGTACGCCCTTTGATTTCTGGGCTCGCCGCCTGCGGTCTCAGCGCTTGCGGCCTGCTGGGACCGCATTACCAGCGTCCCGACATCCCGCCTCCGGCCGCGTGGCGCAATACGGCCGCCGAAACCACGCCGGCCTGGCCTTCCTCCGAGTGGTGGCAAGAGTTCAACTCGCCCACGCTCAATGAGCTGATGGGACAGGCGCGAGCCGCCAATGACGACATTGCCGCGGCCATCGCTCGTATCCGGGAGGCCGACGCGCAGGTGCGCATCGCAGGTGCGCCTCTGCTGCCTTCCCTCGATCTCGGCGGGAATGCCGCCCGCCAGCGGGTCAAGACAACCGCCACCACCGGCGCGCTCGCCGGCCAGCCGAGCTCGAGGGCTGCCACGTTCAACAACTTCGGCGCGCAGCTCAGTGCGAGCTACCAGGTTGATTTCTGGGGCAGGAACACCGCGTTGTGGGATGCCGCCCGGATGGCGGCGCTGGCGAGCCGTTACGACCGTGTAACCATCGAGCTGAGCGTCATGACGAGCGTTGCGAGCACCTATTTTCAGGCGCTCGAGCTGCGCGACCGGCTCAAAGTGGCGCAGGACAACCTGGCCAGCGCGCGGGACACCCTGAAGGGATTACAGCTCGAAGCGCAGGTTGGAACGGTGACCGCGCTCGATGTTGCCCAGCAGGAGACGACCGTCGCGACCCTCGAGGCCTCCATACCCCCCATCCGGCAGCAGTTTGGCCTGACGCTCGACGCTCTGGCCATCCTCGTCGGCAAGGAGCCCGAAGCCGTGGATGTGGCCAGCGGCACGCTGGCTGAGCTCGTCGAGCCGGGAGTGGCGCCCGGGCTGCCTTCCGAGCTGCTTGCCCGCCGGCCGGATGTGGCGCAAGCCGAAGCGCAGCTGATCGCCGCGAACGCGAATATCGCGGCCGCGCGCGCTGCATTCTTCCCGAGCATCAATCTGACGGCCGACGGCGGCTACGCCAGCACGGCCTTGAGCACGCTGGTGAGCCCCGCCAACCGGGTATTCAGCATCAGTGCCGGGTTGACGCAGCCGATCTTCCACGGCGGCCAGATACTCGGTGAGTACCAACTCAACAAGGGCCGCTACGCGGAGCTGCTGGCGGACTATCATAAGGCCGTCATCGCGGCGTTCGGCAATGTGGAGGACGCCCTGGTGAGCGTGCAGCAGACCGCCGAACAGCTGCAGCGCCAGCAGGAAGCCGTGGCGACGGCGCGGCATGCCTACGAGCTGACGCAGGCGCAGTTTCATGCGGGGACGATCAACATCCTGGTCGTCCTGAGCACCGAGACGGCGTTGTTCACGGCGCAGGACGTCCTCGTGCAGGTGAAGTTTTCCCATCTCAACGCGCTGGTCGCGCTCTTCGGCGCGCTCGGCGGTGGTTGGCAACGAACATGAACAGAATTCGACTGACGGGGCCCCGGATCGTGCTGCTGGGCGCGGCGGCGGCGCTCACGTTGGTTTTCCTGTGGCGCGGGCATTCCGGCGGCGCGCAGGCAGCCGACGAAGGCAAGGAGACGAAGGGCGAGGGCAGCCAGGCGATCGCCGTGGAGATGGCCGTCGCCGCCCGTAACGATGTGCCGGTATACCTGGAGGGCCTGGGCACGGTGCAGGCGTTCTACACGGTGACGGTAACCGCGCGCGTCGATGGCGAGCTGCAGAAGGTCGGCTTCGTCGAGGGCCAGACCGTGAAGAAGGGCGACCTGATCGGCCAGATCGATCCGCGTCCGTTCCAGGCCGCGCTCGACCAGGCGATCGCGGCGCATGCCAGGGACGTCGCCCAGCTCGCGAGCGCCAAGGCCGATCTGGATCGCTACGAGCTGCTCGCCCCGCAGAATCTCGCCAGCAAACAGACTCTGGATTCGCAACACGCGCTCGTGGCGCAGCTGCAGGCGCAGATCAAGGGCGACCAGGCAAACATCGACAACGCCAGGACACAGCTGAGCTACACCACGATCACCTCGCCGATCCAGGGCAAGACCGGCATACGCCGCGTGGATCCGGGCAACAACGTGCATGCGACCGATACCGGCGGTATCGTCGTCGTCACGCAGGTGCAGCCCATCGCCTGCATATTCACCCTGCCGGAGGAGGCGCTGCCGACGCTCAACCGGGCGCTCGAGGCCGGGTCCGTCAGCGTCACCGCGATGTCCCGTGACGGCAAGACCGAGTTGGATAGCGGCACCATCGCGCTCATCGACAATCAGATCGATCAGAGCACGGGAACGATCCGCGTCAAGGCGACTTTTCCGAACCTGCACGAGGCGCTGTGGCCCGGCGAGTTCGTCAACGCCCGGGTGCTGCTGCGGACCGAGCACAACGCGCTCACCATACCGTCGAACGCCGTCCAGCACGGTCCGAACGGGATGTTCACGTACGTCGTGAAAGCCGATTCCACGGTCGAAGCGCGTCCGCTCGAGGTCGGCAACGAGACCGGCACGCTGACGGTCATCATGGACGGGCTCAAGGACGGCGAGCAGGTCGTCGTCAGCAACCAATATCGCCTGCAACCCGGAGCCCGGGTCCGCAGCGTCGCACCCTCGCCGCGCTCCACCGCCAGCTCGGCGAGCCAGGGGACGAAGGTGAGGTCATGATCGCACGCCGGAGCGGATCATGAACGTCTCAGCCCCCTTCATCGGGCGCCCGATAGCGACCTCGCTCCTGATGGCGGGCATTTTCCTCATCGGTGTCGTGGCGTTTCCGCTGCTGCCGGTGGCGCCGCTGCCGCAGGTCGATTTCCCCACCATCCAGGTCACCGCCAACCTGCCGGGCGCGAGTCCGGAGACGATGGCCTCCTCCGTGGCGCAGCCGCTCGAGTACCAGTTCGGGCAGATTCCGGGTGTCTCGCAGCTCACCTCGACGAGCGTGCTGAACAACACGACGATCGTCGTGCAGTTCGATCTCGATCGCAACATCGACGCCGCCGCCGCCGACATTCAATCGGCCATCGATGCGGCCGCCGGCCAGTTGCCCAAGAACCTGCCGACCCCACCGTCTTACAAGAAGGTGAATCCGGCCGATTCACCGATCCTCGTCATGTCCGTGCAGTCGGACGTTCTGCCGACCACGCAGGTCGATGACGCCGCGGAAACGATCCTCGCCCAGCAGATCTCGCGTGTGCCGGGCGTCGGCATCGTGACCATCGGCGGCCAGCAGAAGCCGGCGGTGCGCGTGCAGGTCGATCCCGCGAAGCTGGCCGCTCTGGGCATACAGCTCGAGGACGTGGCCAGCGTCATCAGTGCGGCCACCGTCGACGCTCCCAAGGGATCCATCAACGGCCCCGAGCACAGCTTCGCCATTTACGACAACGACCAGCTCCTGAAGGCCGCACCCTGGAACGACATCATCGTCGCCTACAGGAACGGCGCTCCGGTGCGCATCCGGGACATCGGAGTGGCGGTCGACGGGGCGGAGAACAGCCTGATCGCGGCGTGGCAGAACGGTCATCCCGGCGTGCTGTTGCTCGTCAACAAACAGCCCGGCGCGAACGTCATCGAGACGGTAGGGCGGATCAAGGCATTGCTCCCGCACATCCGCACCCAGATCCCCGCGTCGATCCAGATAAAGCAGATCGTCGACCGCACCATCACGATCGCGGCCTCGGTGCACGATGTGGAGTTCACCCTGATGCTCACGATCGGCCTGGTCGTGATGGTGATCTTCCTCTTCCTGCGCAATCTGTGGGCGACCTTGATTCCGGGCATCACCGTGCCGCTGGCGTTGTTCGGAACGGCGGCGCTCATGTACATCCTGGGCTACAGCCTGGACAACCTCTCGCTGATGGGCCTGACGATTGCCGTCGGATTCGTGGTCGACGATGCGATCGTCATGCTCGAGAACATCTATCGTCACATCGAGGCGGGCATGTCGCCGCGCGAGGCGGCGCTCAAGGGATCGGGCGAGATCGGCTTCACCATCGTCTCCATCAGCCTGTCGCTGGTGGCGGTGTTCATCCCGCTGCTGCTGATGGGCGGCATCATCGGCCGCCTGTTCCGCGAGTTCGCGATCACGGTCACGTTGACCATCGCGGTCTCGGCTTTCGTGTCGCTGACGCTTTCACCCATGATGTGCGCGTTATTTTTGCGGGACGAGAAACACGCCCGGCACGGCCGCCTGTACATGACGGTCGAGCGCGGCTTCGACAAGCTGCTCGCGGGCTACACGCACGGCCTGGATTTCGTGCTGCGCCACCAGCGGGTGACGATCCTGACATTCCTCGCGACCGTCGTGACCGCCGGGCTGCTGTACGCTTTCGTGCCCAAGGGCTTCTTCCCGCAGCAGGATATCGGCATCCTTTCCGGGTTGTCCGACGGTCCGCAGGACATTTCGTTCGCCAGGATGGTGGCCTTGCAGCACAAGCTGCTCGATGCCGTCGCCCAGGACCCCGATGTGGCCGCGTATGGAACGGGCCTGGGGGGACAACGGCCGGTCAACACCGGCTTCGTGGTCATCGGCCTGAAGCCGCGCGATCAGCGCACCTCGAGCGCCGATGAGATCATCACGCGCTTGCGTTCCAGGATGGCGCCGATTCCCGGCGGCACCCTGTTCCTGCAGGCCGCGCAGGACATTACCGTGGGCGGCCGCACGACGCGCACGCAGTATCAATACACGCTGCAGGACCCCGATCTGGACGAGCTCAACCAGTGGGCGCCGAAAATGCTCGCGCAGATGCAGAAGATCCCGTTGTTGCGCGACGTGGCCTCCGACCAGCAGAACAACGGCACCACGCTATCCGTGGTCATCGACCGTGATCAGGCGGCACGCTTCGGCATCCAGCCCTCGCTCATCGATACGACGCTCTACGATGCCTTCGGCCAGCGGCAGGTCACGCAGTTCTTCACGCAACTCAACAGCTATCACGTGGTGCTGGAGGTCACGCCCGGGCTGCAGGCCGACCCTAACACCCTGAACAAGATCTACATCAAGTCGCCCGCCACCGGCCAGCAGGTGCCGCTGTCGACCTTCGTGCACTTCGACACTCACCATGTCGGCTACCTCTCCGTCAGCCATCAGGGGCAGTTCCCCGCGGTCACCCTGTCGTTCAACCTCGCGCCCGGCGCGGCGCTCGGCGATGCGGTCGACGCCATCAACCGGGCGGCCGCCGCAATGCGCCTGCCGGGCTCCATCCAGGAAACCTTCCAGGGCACGGCGCAGGCCTTTCAGGACTCCCTGCGCAGCGAGCCGCTGCTCATCCTGGCGGCGCTGGTGGTGGTCTATATCATTCTCGGCATGCTGTACGAGAGTTATATCCATCCGCTGACGATCCTCTCCACGCTGCCCTCGGCGGGTGTCGGCGCGCTGCTCATGCTGTGGGCGTTTCACTTCGACCTGTCGGTCATCGCGCTGGTCGGCATCATTCTGCTCATCGGCATCGTCAAGAAGAACGGCATCATGATGGTGGACTTCGCCATCCAGGCCGAGCGCGACGAGCACCTCACGCCGGAGCAGTCGATCCGCAAGGCATGTCTGCTGCGCTTCCGTCCGATCATGATGACGACCATGGCGGCTCTGTTGGCGGCCTTGCCCCTTGCGCTGGGTCATGGCACCGGTTCCGAGCTGCGCCAGCCGCTCGGCTACACCATGGTGGGCGGTCTCGTCCTCAGCCAGATGCTGACTCTGTTCACGACGCCGGTTGTCTATCTCTATCTCGACCGGTTCAGCAACCGGATGCGGCAACTTCGCCATAGCCGCGCGGGAGGCGAACAGCCTGACGCCCACGCCGCCGGGTCCGCGCCGTCCGCTCCGCCGCCGGCGGGCGAGCCCGGCACCGAGCCGGTCACGACAGGCTGACATGGCGGGACGGGGGGACGGCATGAAACTCCTACTTGTCGAAGACAACGAGCGGGTGACCCGGTTCGTCATCAAGGGACTGCAGGAGGCCGGTCATACCGTCGACAGCGCGGACAACGGACGCGAGGGCCTGTTTCTCGCCGCGAGCGAGCCTTACGACGTGATCATCATGGACCGCATGCTGCCCGGGCAGATCGATGGGCTGCACCTCATCGAGACCCTGCGCAAGTCGGGCAACCGGACGCCGATCCTGATCCTGAGCGCGCTGTCCGACGTCGACGAGCGTATCAAGGGCCTGAAGAGCGGCGGGGACGATTACCTCACGAAGCCGTTCGCCTTCGGCGAGCTGCTGGCGCGGCTCGATGCGTTGTCGCGCCGCTCTCAGGGCAGCGGCACCCAGACGGTTCTGGAGGTCGGCGACCTGAAGGTCGACCTGCTGTCCCGCAAGGCGGTGCGCGGCGAGCGCAGCATTGCGCTGCAGCCGCGCGAGTTCAAGCTGCTGGAGTACCTCATGCGGCACGCCGGCCAGGTGGTGACGCGCACCATGTTGCTCGAGAACGTCTGGGACTATCATTTCGATCCGCAGACCAATGTCGTGGACGTGCATATCAGCAAGCTGCGGCAGAAAATCGACGCCGACTTCGAGCGTCCGCTGTTGCGGACGGTGCGCAACGCCGGATACATGCTGACCGCGGATGAGTAAACGCCGCGTGAGCAGGCCAGGAGCAGGGCCAGTGAGTAAAGTCATCCGCTCGACGACCTTCGCTCTGTCATTCGGCTACATAGCCTTCGGTATCGCCGCGCTCATCCTTTTCGCCGCGCCGCTGTGGTATGCGTGGCAGGTGACGATCGAGGACGGACGCGCCGAGATCCTGCACGCCGACACCCAGAGGCTCACGGACGTTTTCCGCCGTGAGGGCGCGCCTGGCCTGAAGGCCTTCATTGACGCCCGTGTCGGCATGCAGCTTCCGGGCGAGCGCATTCTGATGCTGGCCGACTCATCCCTGAGCCGCCTGGCGGGCAACCTCCCGCGATGGCCCGACACAGTGCCGGCGCGGCCCGGCATGTACACCGTCCCCCTGGAGCTGAGCGGAGTTCCGCGCAAGTCGGTAGTCGTGAGGTCATCCCTCCCCGGCGGCTACAACCTCCTCGTGGGGCGCGATGTGGCGCGCTTCGCGCCGCTCGCGCGGCACTTCTGGAGCGGCCTCGCCGGGGCCATCGCGGTGCTCTCGATCGTCGGTGTGCTCGGCGGCGTGTTGATACGCCAGGCGATTCTGGTGCGCATCGACAGCATCCGCGAGACTGTTCTGGCAATCGTGCAGGGCGACCTCAGCCATCGCCTTCCCAGCCGCAGCAGCGGCGACGAGCTGGACACGCTGTCACAGACGATCAACGGCATGCTCGACCAGATCGAGCAGCTGGTTCATGGGATCCGCGAGGTCTCCAACTCCATCGCGCACGATTTACGCACGCCGCTTGCCGAGCTGCGCTCGCGGCTCGAAGAGCTGTCGCTGACGCGCCCCTCCAACGA
Source organism: uncultured Steroidobacteraceae bacterium (assembly GCA_964508005.1). GTDB lineage: Bacteria > Pseudomonadota > Gammaproteobacteria > Steroidobacterales > Steroidobacteraceae > 13-2-20CM-66-19. The sequence continues at coordinate 20,467 of CAZDTG010000010.1, read as the reverse complement.
GGAGACCTTCGCCGAGATCGAGGGAGCGGTGGCCGATGTCGATCGGGTGATCCGGATATTCAACGCTCTGTTGCGTCTTGCCGAGCTCGATACGGGCACGCGGCGCTCGGGCTTCGTACAGGTGAATGCGAACGAGTTGGCGGCCGAGGTGGTGGAGTTCTACGTGCCCGCCGCGGAGCTCAAGGACGTGACGCTGGCGTTCGCCTGCACGGGTCCCGTCTCGGTGTCCGGCGACCCGACGCTGCTCGCGCAGGCTGTCGGCAACCTCATCGACAACGCCCTCAAGTACGTGGGCGAGGGCGGCTCGGTGAAGGTGGAAGTGCGCAACCGGACCGATGGGGCGGTGGAGATTTCCGTTGCCGATGACGGCCCGGGAATTCCCGACGCCGAGAAGCCGAAGGTAGCGCAGCGCTTCTATCGCGGGGACACCAGTCGCGGTACACCGGGCGTCGGCCTGGGACTGAGTCTGGTGCAGGCCGTTGCCAAGCTGCACGGGGGCACCCTCGAGCTCGCCGACAACCATCCGGGGCTGCGTGCGCGGATGATCATGGAGCCCGGTGCGCTCCTGTCGGGACGGCCGCGTATGCCGAGCCCGGACGCGGCAAGCGAGGCCGCGGTCGCGGTGAAGTCGGAGCCGGGCACGCTCGCGCTCTGATAGGATTGGGTCATGCGGCAGGCGTCCCGCACCCGATTCCAACATTCCGCACCGGGCTATCTGATGGCGATCGGTGCCACTGGCGCGGTTCCGCCGCAAGTTAGCTCCAGTTAGTCTGCCGGAACGATGCACCTACAGGCACGAGAGATCGCGCGGGTACCGTTGTCGCTCCTCACGCGGCTGCGCCTCGTCCTGTTCGGACACGAGGATCTCGCGGGCATCATCTTCTGGGCCGCCCTGGTCGGGGTCTGCGGAGCGCTCGCCAGCGTGGCTTTTCGCGAGGGCATCCGGCTGCTCGAGCTGGTGTTCACCGGTCAGAACATGGGGTTGGTCTACGGAGCCTCGCGGCTCGTCTGGTGGCATCGCGCCCTGGTCCCGGCGGTCGGGGGAGTCCTTGCCGGCTGGGTGCTGCATGTTCTCGGCAGCCGCTTCGTCTCCTTGAAAGTCATTGACTACATGGAGGCAACCTTGGTGGGTGACGGCCGCATCAGTCTGCGGGGCACATTGCTGCGCAGCCTGTCGTCCCTCCTGACGATCTCCTCCGGCGGCTCCATCGGTCGGGAAGGCTCGATGGTGCAGCTCTCCGCCATGATCGCCTCGCGGCTCGGCCAGTTCGCGCGCGCACCGGTGCCGCGGCTGCGGCTCCTGGTCGCGTGCGGAGGCGCGGCGGGCATCGCCGCTGCCTACAACGCGCCGATTTCAGGTGCGCTGTTCGTGTCGGAGATCGTGTTGGGCTCGCTCGCCATGGAGACTTTCGGCCCCCTCGTCGTGGCTTCCGTGATGGCGGATGCGACCATCCATCGCTTTCTCGGATACGGACCGGTATTCATGGTACCGCACGTGCAGTTCGCCTCGAATTGGGAGCTCGGCTTCTACATCGTCCTCGGGGTGTTGTTGGGACACCTCGCCCCGCCGTTTCTCGGCCTCCTCGATTACACGAAAGGCCGCTTCGTGCGTCTGCGGCTGCCGCTCTACTGGCAACTCGGCATCGGCGGCCTGATCGTCGGCATCATCTCCATCTTCGTGCCGCAGGTGTGGGGAAACGGCTATAGCGTCATCGGTCACATCCTGCAGGGCGACCTTGTAGGGCTGTGGCTGCTGACGATTCTCGCTGCGAAAGTGCTTGCCACCGCTGCCACCGTGGGCTCTGGAGCGGTGGGTGGCGTTCTGACTCCCACGCTTTTCATCGGTTGCGCCGTCGGGTCCTTGGTCGGGGGCGGGCTCCATCAGCTCATGCCGACCATCGTGTCGGTACCGGCGGCGTATGCGCTCATCGGCATGGGCGGCTTTCTTTCCGCGACGACTCTCGCGCCCCTCACGTCGATCCTCATGATTTTCGAAATGACCGCCGATTACGAGATCGTGCTGCCGCTGATGCTGGCCTGCGTGACCGCGCACTACACGGCCAAGGTGTATCGGAACGGCAAGTCCGTTTATGACGCGTCGCTCCACAACGCTGCGGCGAACGTCGGGGGTGACGATTGGCGCCTGCGCACGGTGGAGACGTTGGTAAAGCCCGTCTCGGCCGTGGTGCCGGACACCGCGACTCTCGGAGAGGTGTTGGATGAGCTGCCGAAACGGCCGATCGACCGCGTCTTCGTAGTCAAAGGCGACGAGCTCGTCTCGTGGCTCAACCCGCGCGAGATCCTCGAGCGCATGCAGCAGGCGAAACTCGACGGCCATCTGCCGGTGGCGTCGGTCGCCAAACCGGTGGAATTCGCTCTCACGCCGGAAATGCCGCTCACGGCGGCGCTCGAAGCTTTTCTGCGTGAGCAGGCCACTGTTCTGCCGGTGACGGCGGGCCAATGGCGCAACACGCTTCTGGGCGAGGTGGCGCGCAGCGACCTGATGCTGGCCATCCAGGACCGGCTCACGTATCCGAAGTAGTTTCCACGCCGGGGCCGCTGCGTCCCGCGCAGGCCGCTGCCACTATTTGCCACGAATCATCATCGCACTGCCGCGTTTGCGTCACCGGCACCGCCCTGCCTCGCGCTGAAATGGCTTCCAGGACGGAACACTGAGTTCCGCCATGACCAGGTAAGCCAGAGGATGCGACTCATGAACACTTTTACCAACAGGCTGCGGGCGGGTGCGCTGGGACTGACCCTCATCTCCACGTGTGTGACGCTGCCGGCGTACGCGCAGGACGGCAGCAAAGCTCCCCAGCCGAAAGCGTCGAAGCAGGAGAACATCGGTGTGGTCACAGGGTTGGCGGTGGGCGCCGCCGCGGGCGGGCCGGTTGGTGCCATCGTCGGCGCCGCTGCCGGGGCCTGGGTCGGTGACCGCTACCACAAGCAGGTTGCGGCAAAGAAGGAGCTCGCCGGCGATCTCAGCCAGAGCGAGTCCATGCGGGCGATGTTGACGCAGAACGTGGCCGAGCTGAATGCCTCGTTGGCGGAGGCCCGCGCCCGGAGCGGGCAGTTGGATCTGGCGCTGAAGAAGGCCGACGAGCTGCAGACGGATGTGAGCTTCCGGACGAACGACGACTCGATCAACGCCCGGGAGATGCCCCCTCTGCTGAAGATCGGCGCCCTCGCGGCGTCGATGCCGGACGTGAAGGTGCGAGTGGCGGGATACGCGGACCCTCGTGGGTCCGACGAGCTCAACGATGCGTTATCACGGCGTCGCGCGGAAGCCGTGGCGGCCGTGCTCGCCCAGGCGGGACTCTCGAAGGACCACATGATCGTCGAAGGGCATGGCAAGTCGGAATCTACTGCCGTGGATGGTGATCTCGACGGCTACGCGCTCGACCGCAAGGTCACGGTGCGGCTCGAGCGCGCCGGCACCCAGGAGGTGGCGCGTAATGACTAGCTCTGCCAAAACCGGCATGCGATCTAGCGGGCAAAAACCACGCTTTTTGCCCGCGGGCCGGGACGGGCGAGTCGGCGCGCTCGCTGAAAGTGCCGCAGGCGACTTTCAGCCAATCCGTACAAGGCGGGCAGGGAGGCCCGCCGCGGCATTCCGCGCTATATTCGCGGCAATGAATGCTTCGATCATCCGTTTGGACACGCCTCTCGATCCGGACGTCTCCGTGCCTGCCGCCGATCGTCTGCTCGCGGGCAGTCCTGAGCATCGGGCGTGGAATTACTTCACCGACTCGACACAGACGTTCTTCGCCGGCCGCTGGTCGGCGACGCGCGGCAAATGGCGTGTGCGCTATACCGAGAACGAATTATGTGTAATGACCGCGGGCCGCGTCGTCATCACGAGCGACGCCGGCGAGCGCGGCACGTTCGGTCCGGGGGACGCCTTCGTCATACCGGCTGGCTTTTCCGGCACCTGGGAGGTGCTGGAGGATTGCTCGAAGATCTACGCGATTTTCGAGCCGCGCTCCTGACTCCTCCTCGAGGTTTCACATAACCCGACCTCCGGGTGATATGCGTCGCATATCCACGACGCCGCGCTTCACCGTGCAAGCGCGACATGGAAACCTACGCCCGCTGACCGCAATCCCGTTCCAGTGCTTGCTATCGCAGAGGTTCGTCATGGAGACTGTTACCGTTGCGGCGACCCGGGGATACACGCTGTCGGAAATGGAAATTCTCGTTGGAAGTGCCGTCGTGCTGGCCGTGCTGGCCTGGATGGTGCTCTCGAGCGTGAAACATTTTCGCAGCCGCCAGGTGCCGCGAGTCGCTAAGAACTGAGAAATCCTGAAGTCCTTCCGCAAGCGGAGGCGGCCGCCGCCTCCGCTCGCTTGAGCCGTTTGCCGGCGCCGGACTCCTACAGGGCCTGCAACACTTCCCTGAGCGTCGCGAAGATCTGATCGATCTGCGGCCGCTCGATGATGAGCGGCGGCGACAGCGCCAGAATGTCGCCCGTCTGCCGTATCAACACGCCGCGCTCGAAGCACTTCGTATAGACCTCGAACGCGCGCGCCCCCACCTTGCCCGGAATCGATTCCAACTCGAGGCCGAGGATCAGGCCGTAGTTGCGGATGTCGATCACGTGCGGCAGTCCCCGCAACGCATGCGCCGCATCCTCCCAATAGCGCGCCAGCGTCTTCGCGCGTGTCAGAAGTCCTTCGCGCTCGTAGATGGCGAGCGTGGCGAGTCCCGCCGCGCATGCGGCCGGGTGCGCGGAGTAGGTGTAGCCGTGGAAGAGCTCGATCGCGCCCTCCGGCCCCTGCATGAAGGCTTCGTAAATGCCCTTCTTCACGAGCACGGCGCCCATCGGCACGCAGCCGTTGGTGAGCCCTTTCGCGGTCGTGATGATGTCCGGCGTCACTCCAAACTCCTGGGCGGCGAACGGCGCGCCGGTGCGGCCGAAAGCGGTGATTACCTCGTCGAAAATGAGAGTAATGCCGTGGCGGTCGCAGATCTCACGGATGCGCTTCAGATAGCCCTGCGGCGGAATCAATACACCGGCCGAACCCGCGATCGGCTCGACGATGACCGCGGCAATGGTCGATGGGTCGTGCAACGCGACGAGCCGCTCGAGCTCTTCCGCGAGGTTCGCCCCGTGTTCGGGCGCACCGCGCGAGAATGCGTTCTTCGCCAGGTCGTGAGTGTGCGGGAGGTGATCGACTCCCGGCAGCAGGGAGGCCGACCACATTTTGCGGTTCGGCGAAATGCCGCCGACCGAAATACCGCCGAAGCCGACGCCGTGGTAGCCGCGCTCGCGGCCAATCAGCTTCGTACGCGTCGCCTCGCCGCGCACCCGGTGGTAAGCCAACGCGATCTTGAGCGCGGTGTCGACGGCCTCTGACCCGGAGTTGGTGAAGAACACATGATCGAGACCCGCAGGCGCGATCTTGACCACCGCATTGGCGAGTGCGAAAGCGGCCGGGTGGCCCATCTGGAACGGCGGCGCGTAATCCATGGTCTCCAGCTGTGCTGCGACGGCCTGGGAGATCTCCTTGCGGCCGTGCCCCGCGTTGACGCACCACAGTCCGGCGACTCCATCCAGGAGCTGGCGGCCGTCCGCGGTCCAGTAGTGCATGCCGCTGGCCTTCGCCAGGATCCGGGGTTTGGACTTGAACTGACGATTGGCCGTGAACGGCATCCAGAAGGCTTCGAGGTCGCCGCGGGCGAGCGACTCGGGGGCAGGGGTGGGCATGATGATGCGGCTCGGGTGGTGAGGGCTTCGGGGCTGAGCATGATAAATAAAGTGGACAATTTCGGCCATCGCCAGCAGTATTTGGCCCATCTCGTCTAGAATCCTAAACACCCATGAGCATCGACGTGGGAGCACGGCTGCGCAGCGTCCGGACCAGTTTCGGTTTGTCCCAGCGGGAGCTCGCAAGGCGGGCGGGGGTCACCAACGGCCTCATCTCGCTCATTGAGCAGAACCGGGTGAGCCCCTCGGTCAGCTCTCTGAAGAGAGTGCTCGATGGCGTGCCGATGTCGCTTGCGGAATTCTTCACGCTCGACCTGAGCGCAGCACCCCAGGCGTTCTTCGGGGCTGACGAGCTCGTCGAGCTCGGGAACGAGAATGTCTCGCTGCGGCTGGTGGCCGCCAAGCGGCCCGGGCGGCAGCTCACGGTGCTGCACGAGCGTTATGCTCCGGGGGCCGCGACGGGCGAGGAAATGCTCGCCCATCGGGGCGAGGAGTCGGGTGTCGTCGTCCGTGGCCGAATCGAGCTGATGGTCGGCGGCGCGACGCGCGTCCTCGGCCCCGGCGAAGCTTATTATTTCTCCAGTCAGCTCCCGCACCGCTTCCGCAATATCGGACGCGAGGTGTGTGAGATCATCAGCGCCAGTACCCCACCGACTTTCTGAGGCGAAGCCCGTCATGAACGCAAAACTCGACACGACTCCCTCATGGCACGAGCGCGCCGGCGCGCTCCGTTTCCGCACGCAGGCATTCATCGCCGGACGGTATGTCGATGCGGCTTCCGGAGCGACCTTCGAGTGCATCAACCCCGCCACCGGAGCGGTGCTCGCTCGCGTCGCGGCCTGCGATGTGGAGGATGTCAATCGCGCTGTTGCCTCGGCTCGCGCCGCCTTCCGTAAAGGCGCCTGGGCGAATCTCGCACCCGCGAAGCGCAAGAGAGTCCTGCAGCGTTTTGCGGACCACATCGAGAAGCACGGCGAGGAGCTTGCGTTGCTCGAGACGCTCGATATGGGCAAGCCCATCGGTGACAGTCTGAGTATCGACATACCGGGCAGCGCGAACTGCATCCGGTGGTACGCGGAAGCGATCGATAAAGTCTATGACGAGGTCGCGCCTACGGCCTCCAACACGCTTGCGTTGATCACCCGTGAGCCCATGGGCGTCGTCGGCGCCATCGTGCCGTGGAATTTCCCGCTGCTCATGGCGGCGTGGAAAATCGGCCCGGTGCTCGCGGCAGGTAACTCGTTGGTGCTCAAGCCGTCCGAGAAGTCACCGCTGACCGCAATCCGGATCGCGGAGCTGGCGATCGAGGCGGGCATTCCGGAAGGGGTGTTGAACGTGGTGCCGGGCTTTGGCCAGACGGCCGGCAAGGCCCTCGCTCTGCACATGGACGTCGATTGCATCACCTTCACCGGCTCGACCGCGACCGGCGGCCTGGTCATGCAATACGCCGGACAGTCGAACCTGAAACGCGTCTCCGTCGAGTGCGGCGGCAAGTCGCCCAACATCGTCATGGCGGATTATCCGGACGTCGAGAGGGCCGCCACCGCGGCTGCCTCGGCCATCTTCTTCAACCAGGGAGAAGTCTGTTCGGCCGGCTCGCGCCTGCTGGTGCAGGAGAGCATCAAGGACGCGGTGTTGGAAAAGGTGCAGGCGCTCAGTCGTACGATGCAGCCGGGTGATCCGCTCGATCCGGCGACGAAGCTCGGCGCCATCGTGGATGAGACCCAGCTGAAGCGCGTCATGGGCTACGTCGATGCCGGACGGCGCGACGGAGCGAAGCTGCGCTTCGGGGGCGAGCGCGTGCGCAAGGAGAGCGGCGGCTACTTCATCGAGCCGACCGTATTCGAAGGCGTGCGGCCGAATATGACGATCGCCAGGGAGGAGATTTTCGGGCCCGTGCTCTCGGCCATCACCTTCAAGAGCGTGGACGAGGCCATCGAGATCGCCAATGACGTGATCTATGGGCTGGTCTCGGCAGTCTGGACGCGGGACATCACGACCGCCCACCGCGTCGCGAAGGCACTGCGTGCCGGCACGGTTTTCGTCAACTGTTATGACGCCGATGACATCACTGTGCCGTTCGGCGGCTTCAAGCAGTCGGGCATCGGGCGCGACAAGTCGCTGCACGCGCTGGAAAAGTACACGGAGCTGAAGACGACTTGGATCGATTTGTCGTAGCAGTCTCGGGCCATTTTTTGCGCGAGCCGGACACGCTCGGTGCGTGTAGCGGGACCCGTTGCCGTAACTCAGTGTGAGCGTGGAACTCCTGCGATTTCTGGTCAGCAGCCCGCGCGGGCTCACTGACCTGCTCGCGCGAGAGCTGGTTGCTCTGGGCGCCGAGGATGCGCGTGAGCGATCGACTGGCGTCAGCTTCTCCGGCTCGCTGGCTGTCGCATACCGCGCGTGCCTGTGGTCACGGATCGCGAATCGCGTCTTTCTCGAGCTGGCGCGGTTCGACGCGGCCGACGCTGAGGAGTTCTATAGGGCGGTCCGCGAGATCGACTGGACAGAGCATCTGGGTCCCGGGGCCACCCTTGCCTGCGATTTCACCGGCCACCACCCCGCCATAACGCACACGCATTTCGGGGCGCTCAAACTCAAAGACGCCATCGTTGACTCCGTGCGTGATGCCCGCGCGTGGCGGCCGAGCGTGGAGCTCGAACGGCCCGGCGTGCGGGTGCACGCGCATGCGAATGGCAACAACATTACGGTCTCGTTGGACCTGTCGGGCGAGAGCCTGCATCGCCGCGGCTATCGGGGCGCCGCTGGCGAGGCACCCCTGAAGGAAAACGTCGCGGCGGGCGTGCTCATTCGCTCGGGCTGGCCGGAGCTCGCGGCGCAAGGCGCGCAGTTTCTCGATCCCATGTGCGGGTCGGGGACGTTCGTCATCGAGGCAGCGCTGATCGCTGCGGATCGCGCGCCCGGGCTCGGCCGGGATTACTTTGGATTTCTCGGTTGGGCGGGGCATGACGTCGGGGTCTGGAGTCAGGTGCTCGAGGAGGCGGAGGCGCGCGCTCGTGAGGGTATTGCCAGCCTCAGTGCCCGTGGACTCGATGGCGCCATCCGTGGGCAGGACCGGGATCCGGGCGCCGTGCGCAACGCGCGCGCCAATGCCGAGCGGGCGGGAGTGGAGAGGTTCGTGCGGTTTGAGGTCAGGCCGCTGGTGGAGGCTGCTCCGACGGTGCGCTCCGGTGCGGATGCTGCCGCTGGCGCCGTCCCCGCCACCGCCGCAACCGGACTCGTATGTACGAATCCGCCGTATGGCGTTCGGCTCGAGGATCGTGAGACCGCGCGAGCGATTCATCGCGAGCTGGGCGCCGTGCTCCGCGAGCGCTTCCAGGGTTGGAACGCTGCGGTACTGACGGGCTCGCCCGAGTTTGGATTGGAGCTGGGGATCCGGGCTCACCGCACTCATACGGTATGGAATGGCTCGATCGAGTGCCGTCTGTTGCGGATGAAGGTGGACACGGGGAGCGCCCGCGAGCCCGGCAGGCTCGGCAAGGGCGACACCAACCTGCGCGAGACCCCTGGCGCGCAGATGTTCGCCAATCGCCTCGCCAAGAACCTCAAAAAGCAGCAACCTTGGGCCGACCGCAACGGGATCTCATGTTATCGGCTCTACGATGCCGACATGCCGGAGTATGCCTTCGCCATCGACGTGTATCGAACGGTCGATGCTCCGGCGATGACGCCAGCTGCCCGGCCCGCGGCTTCTGCGCGCTCATCGGGCCCGGCGCCGCCATCCTCCGCGGCGGCGCCGGGCACAGGCGAACTGACATGGTTGTACGTTCAGGAGTATGCGGCCCCTGCTGAAATCGAGGTGGAAGCTGTGCGCAAGCGCCGCGGCGAGGCGCTCTCGACGCTCTCCGACGTAACGGGTGTTCCCGCGGAGCGCGTGCGTGTTCGAACTCGTCGCAAGACAAAGCGTGGCGAACAGTACGGCAAGGTGCAGGACCGTGCCGACCATCACGTTGTCCTGGAGGACGGCTTGAAGTTCCTCGTGAACTTCGATGACTATCTCGACACCGGCCTGTTTCTCGACCACCGCATGACGCGCGCGCGGTTGCGCGCCGCTGCCTCGGGAAAGCGCTTTCTGAATCTGTTTGCCTACACGGGTACGGCCACTGTCCATGCCGCGGCGGGAGGCGCCGCCTCGACGACCTCCGTCGACATGTCGAACACGTATCTGAGCTGGGCACAACGTAACTTCGAGCTGAATGGACTTGCGCCCGACCGCCATGCCCTGGTGCAAGCCGACTGCCGGGTCTGGTTGGAGGACCGCGCCCGCGGTGGCGAGCGGTACGACCTCATATTCATCGACCCGCCGACATTTTCCAACTCGAAGCGGATGGAAGGCGTGCTCGATGTCGACCGCGACCATCCGGCGCTCATCGACGGTTGTGCGCGATTGCTGGCACCGGGCGGCCTCATCGTGTTCTCGACGAACTCACAACGGTTCCGGCTGGACGAGTCGCTGTCGCGCCGTCATGACGTCCGCGACATCTCGGCGAGGACCTTGCCCGGGGATTTCGAGCGCAACCCGCGTATTCACCGCTGTTTCGAGGTGCGGCTGCGGCCGTGATGGACGTCACACCTCGAGGTTTGAAAAGACGCGGCAGGCCAGCTTTACTTGCCGCCCGGCCTGAGGTAGCGTTGGCCCATGTTCCGTACCACGAAAACGCGCACGATCACCAAGAAGCCCTGCGGTGGGGCTCTGGAGAACTTCGCGCGCTGATCGCAGGTCGAGAAGCAGCGAAATCCAAGAGGCCCCGCCGGTAACCCCCGCGGGGCCTCTTGTTTTATGGGCCGAAAGCCGCCTGCGGCGCTTGCGGCGAGCGCGCCTGATCGAGGTTCGCACCCGCGGCCTACGCGGCCCGGGCAAAAAGCGTGGTTTTTGCCGGGGCGCGTAGCCCCGCGAGACGCGGGCCGGTTGTTAGGGGCGAATGAATCACGTCTTTGGGGTCAGCGTTTTTGGGGAGTTGTAGCATGCAATCGGGTCGTTCTTCGTCGTCGGCGCCTGTCGTGGCCGTCGTTGGCGCCACTGGCGCGGTGGGTGTCGAGTTGATGAAATGCCTGGAGCAGCGGCGCTTTCCGCTGTCCACGTTGCGGCTGTTCGCGTCGGCGCGCTCGGCCGGCAAGACACTCCCCTACCGCGGCAAGCCGGTTGTGGTCGAGGAGTTGACCGAGGACAGCTTCCGCGGCGTCGACATTGCATTGTTCTCTGCGGGCGGCAGTCAGTCGAAGCGGTTCGCCCCGGCCGCGGTTCGCCACGGCGCAGTCGTCGTCGACAACTCGTCCGCATTCCGCATGGATGCCGACGTGCCGCTGGTGGTACCGGAGATCAACCCGCAGGCGCTGCGCCAGCACAAAGGCATCATTGCCAACCCCAACTGCTCCACCATCATTTCCATCACGCCGCTGTGGCCCGTTCACAAGATCAACCGTATCCAGCGCATGATCGTGGCCACCTACCAGGCCGCCTCGGGTGCGGGTGCGGCCGCGATGGAGGAGTTGCGCGAGTCCACGCGCGCGTCCCTGGAAGGGCGCGAGTACAAGAACACCGTGCTGCCGCACCCGTACGCCTTCAACCTCTTCAGCCACAATTCGAAGATCGACCCCGCCAACGGCTACAACGAGGAAGAGATCAAAGTCATGCGGGAGACGCACAAGATCTACGGCGATCCGGCCATCCGGGTGGCCGCCACCTGCGTCCGCGTTCCAGTGCTGCGCGCCCACAGCATCGCCATCAACTTCGAGTGCGAGCGTCCCATCACTCCCGCGCAGGTGCGTGACCTCATGCAAACGGCCCCGGGCGTGAAGCTCGTCGATGACATCGAACGCAACTACTTCCCGATGCCCCTGGACGCCTCCGGACAGGATCCGATCCTCGTCGGCCGCATCCGCCAGGACCTCAGCGACCCGAGCGGCCGCTCCATCGCCCTGTTCGTCGCGGGCGACCAGCTCCTCAAGGGCGCGGCGCTCAACGCCGTGCAGATCGCCGAGTTGCTGCTGAACTAGCAGGCTGTCGGGCTTGCGCCGGTGGTGCTGGGCAGGCCGCAAAAGTCGCGCCTTTTGCGGCCGGCAACGACGCTGGTGTCCGAAAAAGGGCCGCAGGCCACTTTTTCCAATTAACTAGACGGTTGGAAAACTTGCGCTGGCGCTCAGGCGATTCTCTACAGCAGGTCGCGGAGCTTGTAATACAACATCGCCAGGGCAAGCGCCGGGCGGCGCGCGGCGGCGCCGGGGAAGTTGCGGTGCGGGATTCTGGCGAAGACGTCGAAGCGCTCGGCACTGCCGGCGATGGCTTGCGCGACCAGTTTGCCGGCGATGCCGGTGAGGGCAATGCCGTGGCCGGAGAAGCCCTGCAGGAAATAGATGTTGGGCGCGAGCCGCCCGAAGTTCGGCGCGCGGTTCAGGGTGAGGTCGACGTGCCCGCCCCACGAGTACTCGATTTTCACGTCCGCGAGCTGTGGGAACACCTTGAGCATGCGCTCGCGGGTGGCGGCCGCCGCATCGGGTGAGTCCAACGCTGAACTGACACGGCCTCCGAACAGCAGGCGGTGGTCGGCCGAGCACCTGAAGTAATCCACTATCCGGTTCATGTCCGAGACCGCCGCGTTGTTGGCGATGAGCCCGCGCGCCCGCTCCGCTCCGAGCGGCTCCGTCGCGACGATGTACGATCCGATCGCGATGATCTTGGAGGCGAGCGCCGGCGCGGTATCCCGCAGATAGACGTTGCCGCACAGAACGAGGTATCTCGCGCGAACTTCACCACGCGGCGTCCGGACACGCACGCCGCCCGCTATGCCCCCCGTCTCCTTGAACCCCAGCGCACGGGTTCCCTCGAAAATGCGTGCACCTGCTTGCTCCGCCGCCGCCGCCAACCCGAGTGTGTAATTGAGTGGATGGAGGTGGCCGCTCGTCGAGTCGTACAGGGCACCCACATAGCGCCGGGTGCCGAGTATCGAGCGCAGCTCGTCGCGGGGCACATCGCGCACACTGGCGTACCCCAGCTTGTTTTGCAGCTCATCGAGCTCCGCCCGCAGCTCGCGCAGCTGCCGCCTCTTGACCGCCGTGAGCAGGTAGCCATCGACCCAGTCGCAATCGATGCGGTATCGCCCGATGAGCTCCTTCAACAGGGCGAGACCTGCGACAGAGACGTCCCAGACGGTGCGAGCCGCGTCGCGGCCGATGAGGCGCCGGAGTTTGGTTTGGCCGGCAGCGACACCGTGGATCGCCTGCGCTCCGCTGCGCCCCGAAGCGCCCCAGCCGACTCGGTACTCCTCGAGAAGCACGACCTTGTAGCCGCTTTCCGCCAGGTGCAGTGCAGTCGAACAGCCGGCGATTCCTCCGCCGATGATGCATACATCGCTGTCGACCGCGCTCTCGAGCTCCGCCCGATCAGGGACCACGTGAGCCGAGGCCGCGTAATACGACTTAATGCGCGCGAGATGTCGCATGGACTGGGAGGGCGCAGCGAGAGTACATCGAGCGGGGCGAGCACTGTGTTTAGGATATTTGGACGCCGCTGGAAACGAAAGCGCTGCCCGAAGGCTGGCGAACGCCCACAAAGTCCACAAAAACCTCCCTTGCCGGGCCTCATTGGCTCCCGCGTCCCTGGCGAGGCTATTCCGTGCGCGACGGGCAGATTCCGACCCTCAGCTGTGGTCTAATACGCCCTGATTTGGAGAATTCGCTGGGCGGGGTTGTTTAAAATACTAAACACCGCTCGCAGCTCGTCATGGCATCCGCTCGCCCACTCATTGGCATTCCCGCTGACCGCCGCGTGGTCGGGGCTTACCCGTTCCACATGGTGGGGGAGAAGTATGCCTGCGCTGTGCTGGAGGCAGCTGACGCGCTCCCCCTGTTGATTCCGTCGCTGGCTGAGGAGCTGCGCCTCGACGAGCTGCTGGGGCGCCTGGACGGCATTTTCTTCACCGGAAGTCCGTCGAACGTCGAGCCGCATCATTACGAGGGCACGCCGAGCGAGCCGGGCACCCTTCATGACCCCGCGCGTGACGCTACGACGCTGCCGCTCATTCGGAAGGCCGTTGCAGCAGGTATTCCGGTGCTGGGTGTCTGCCGGGGCTTCCAGGAGATGAACGTGGCCTTTGGCGGCACATTGCACCAGAAGGTGCACGAGGTTCCCGGCTACCGCGACCACCGCGACGACACCACGCAGCCCCTCGAGGTCCAATACGCTCCGGCGCATGAGGTGATACTCGAGCGGGGCGGGCTGCTATGGCCCATGGCCGGCGCCGATCGCATCCAGGTCAATTCTCTGCACTCGCAGGGCATCGCACGACTCGCCCCCGATCTGGTGGTCGAGGCGCGGGCGCCTGACGGTCTGATCGAGGCCTTTCACGTGCGCGGCGCCCAGCGCTTTGCGGTTGCCGTGCAGTGGCATCCCGAGTGGCAAGTGATGAGCAATCCGTTTTCCCGGGCGTTGTTCGCGGCCTTCGGGTCGGCGAGCCGCGAGCGCGCGCAGTCAAAGTGAGCGAAAGTCACGCCTTTCGTGAACGGGTCGAAAGCGCTGGCCTGGCGCGGCCCGGCCTGCGCGGCCCGGCCCATCCCGGGCCGCCGGCGACTTTCGACATTCGGACAAGATGAAAGGACATCGGTATGGTGAGTGAGATCCGGCAGTTCTTCCGTGACCATGGCATTTCCGAGGTCGAGGCCATCATCCCCGACATGGCCGGTATTGCCCGCGGCAAGATCATGCCCGCGGAGAAGTTCGCGGAGGACGGCGGCATGCGGCTGCCGGAGAGCGTGTTCCTGCAGACCGTCACGGGCGACTACCCCCTCGAGCCCTCCGAGGCGATGAGTCCGGCCGAGATCGATATCGTCCTCAAGGCCGACCCGAAGACTGTCCGCCGCGTGCCCTGGGCGGCGGAGCCCACCGCGCAGGTCATCCACGATTGCTTCTATTCGGACGGGCGGCGGGTCACGATGGCCCCCCGCCACGTCCTGCGCAACGTCCTCGAGCTGTACGCCCAGCGGGGATGGGAGCCGGTGGTCGCACCCGAGCTCGAGTTCTACCTGATCGAGCAGAACAAGGACGCCGATTATCCGCTCAAGCCGCCCGTGGGCCGCTCCGGCCGCGCCGAGCCCGGACGCCAGTCTTACAGCATCGCCGCGGTGAACGAGTTCGATCCGCTGTTCGATGACATCTACCAGTTCTGCGAGGACCAGGAGATCGAGATCGACACGCTGATCCACGAGGATGGACCGGCGCAGATGGAGATCAACCTCATCCACGGCTATCCGCTCGCTCTCGCGGACCAGGCCTTTCTTTTCAAGCGCACCGCCCGCGAGGCGGCGCTGCGGCACAAGATCTACGCGACCTTCATGGCGAAGCCCCATGCCAAGGAGCCCGGCAGCGCCATGCACATCCACCAGAGCGTGGTCGACATCAAGACCCGCAAGAACATCTTCAGCAACCCGGACGGTACGCCCTCACAGCTGTTCTTCTCCCACATCGGGGGTCTGCAGAAGTACATGCCCGCGGCCATGGCCCTGTTCTGCGCGAACGTGAATTCCTATCGGCGCCTCACGCGCTACTTGTCCGCCCCCATCAACGTGCATTGGGGTTACGACAATCGCACCGCCGGCCTGCGAGTGCCCATGTCCGACTCCGAGGCTCGCCGTGTCGAGAATCGCGTTGGCGGGGCGGACGCCAACCCCTATATCGCGATCGCGGCCTCGCTGGCCTGCGGCTACCTGGGCATGATCGAGAACCTGCAGCCCAGTGATCCCATCAGCGGCAGCGCGCACGACCTGCCGTTCGGACTGCCGCGCTCCCTGGACGAGGCACTGCGCAACCTCAAGGAGTCCGAGCCGCTCGTGAAGCTCCTCGGCGAGCAGTTCGTCTCGGCCTTTACCATCGTCAAGGAAGCCGAGTACGAGGTGTTCTTGCAGGTGATCAGCTCCTGGGAGCGCGAGCACCTGCTGCTCAACGTCTAGGCGCTGATAGAGGACCGCCGAAGCGACTGACAAGCGATTGCCGCACGCTTTTTCGGGCTGGTCCGGCACCGCACCGGTGCATCGACCCCTCCCGCTGGGGCGCCGCCCGCGACCAGGCACACTCGCACGACCGGGCAGACTTCGGGGGCCGCTGGACTGTTACTATTGAGGTTGCCGGTCGCGTGCGGCCCGAATCGCTCGCACCTTCCGGGGTCTGCGCGGTCCGATAATAGAGGCTTCATGAGTACTGCTCTGCGCTCGCTTTTTCTTAGCGCGTTTCTCGCCGCTTTGTTCGCCGGTTGTTCCGGCAGCTCAAAACCCCCCGCCGATGAAAGTGCCAAGCCGGCCACAGCGACTTCCGGCTCGGGCGCGCCGATGGACGCGGAAAAGGTGGTCAACGTCTACAACTGGTCGGATTACATCGATCCGAGCGTCCTGACCGATTTCCAGAAGGAATACGGTATCAAGGTCAACTACGACGTGTTCGACTCCAACGAGGTGCTCGAGACCAAGCTGCTCACCGGACACACGAACTACGACGTCGTGGTGCCTTCCGGCGCATTCCTCGCGCGGCAAATCCAGGCCGGTGTGTATCAGAAGCTCAACCGGGCGCTGCTGCCGAACTGGAAATACCTGGACCCGGAAGTGCTGAGGAAGGTGGCGCAGTACGATCCGGGCAACGCATATGCGGTGGACTACATGTGGATTACCTCGGGCCCCGGCTATGACCTCGCGAAGATCAAGGAGCGCATGCCGGATGCGCCCGTCGACAGCTGGCGGGTGCTCTACGACCCCGCGGTGGTCGCTAAGTTCGCCGACTGCGGGGTGTCGCTGCTCGATGCGCCATCCGAAGTCGTGCCGACCGTATTCCTGTATCTGGGCAAGGACCCCAACAGTACCTCGTCCGAGGATCTGCAGGCGGCCGAGAAGGCGCTGCTGGCGATCCGGCCCTATATCCGCTACGTACACTCGTCCCGGTACATCGACGACCTCGCCAACGGCGAGACCTGTCTTGCGCTCGGCTGGTCGGGCGATGTGAAACAGGCGCACGACCGCGCCAAGGATGCGGGCAAAGGGATCGATGTCGGCTACAGCATTCCAAGGGAAGGCGCCATCAGCAACTACGACGTGCTCGCCATACCCGCGGATGCGCCTCACCCGAACAACGCGCACCTGTTCATCAACTTCCTGATGCGTCCGGAGATCGCGGCCCGCAATACGAACCTGGTCAAATATGCGAACGGCGACATACCGACGCCGGCGATCGACCCTGGAGTGAGAAACGATCCAGGCATCTATCCGCCGCCCGAAGTGCAGGCGAAGCTGCACCCCGAACCCACGAGGACACCGGAATACACTCGTCTGCTCACGCGGGTGTGGACCCGGTTCAAGACCGGCAAGTGAGCGCACAGCTTCAGGTGGACGCGCCAGTCCCATCCAGCCGCGAGCGCAGCGCCACGTCCGCGTTCGTACGGATCGAGAATGTCACGAAGAAGTTCGGCGACTTCGCCGCCGTGGACGAAGTATCGCTCGACGTCCAGCAGGGCGAGATATTCTGCCTGTTGGGCGGCTCGGGTTCCGGCAAGACGACCCTGTTGAGAATGCTCGCCGGCTTCGAGACGCCGACGGGCGGGAGGATCTACATCGACGGCCAGGACATGAGCACGATCCCCCCGTACGAGCGGCGCGTCAACATGATGTTCCAGTCCTACGCGCTGTTCCCGCACATGACGGTCTGGAAGAACGTGGCGTTCGGACTCGAGCAGGAAAAGCTCAGCAAACAGGAGATCCGCAGCCGCGTGAGCGAGATTCTCGACATCGTCAAGATGAGCTCGTTCGCGGGACGCAAGCCGCATCAACTCTCCGGCGGCCAGCGCCAGCGTGTGGCACTCGCACGTGCGCTCGTGAAGCGCCCGAAGCTCCTGCTGCTCGATGAGCCGCTCGCGGCGCTCGACCGCAAGCTGCGCGAGCACACGCAGTTCGAGCTCATCAACATCCAGAAGCGCCTCGGCGTGACGTTCATAGTGGTGACGCACGACCAGGAGGAAGCCATGACCCTTTCCTCGCGCATGGGCGTCATGAACCACGGCAAGATCGCGCAGGTGGGCACGCCCGCGGCGATCTACGAGTCGCCCGCGACGAAGTTCGTGGCGGACTTCATCGGTTCCGTCAACATGTTCGAGGGGCGCGTCATGGAGGAGAGCCCCGGGCGCATCCAAGCGGACGAGCTCGGCTGTATCGTTGCGGTGGACCGCAACCTGGATTGCGCTCGCGGCGCGACCGTCTGGACGGCCGTGCGGCCCGAGAAGATCAACATGAGCCGCATGCCCGACGAGGCGCACCCCCGTGAGAATGTGGTGCGCGGCGTCGTGAACGAAATCGCCTACATGGGCGACGTCTCGATCTACCTCGTGCAGATCGATTCCGGCAAGACCGTGCGCGTGACACTACCCAACATCACGAGAGATGCCGAGCATCGCATCACGCGGGATGAGACGGTGTACCTCTCCTGGCACCGGTCCAGCCCGGTCGTGTTGACGGAATAAATGGCTCAACTGGACACCCGCGCCGGCAGACGGCTCGTCGCAGGGATCCCCCTGTTCTGGCTGCTGCTGTTCTTCCTCGTTCCTTTCCTCATCGTGCTGAAGATCTCCTTCTCGGAGGTCCGGCTGGCGATGCCGCCCTACGCTCCGCTCTTCCAGTGGGTGCACGGACTGCCGCGGCCCAAGCTGCATTTCGGCAACTACGCATTCCTCTTCACCGACCCGCTGTACATCAGCTCCTACCTGTATTCGCTCAAGGTCGCAGCGGTCTCGACACTCTGCTGCCTGCTCATCGGCTATCCGATGGCCTATGCGATCGCGCACGCCAGCTCGACCTGGCGCAACGTGCTGCTGATGATGATTATCCTGCCGTTCTGGACCTCGTTCCTGCTGCGCGTCTACGCGTGGATCGGGCTTCTCAAGAACAACGGCGTCATCAACAACGTACTCATGTCCCTCGGGGTGATCCACGAGCCGCTGGCCCTCATGCAGAGCGATTTCGCCGTGTATATCGGGATCGTGTACTCCTACCTGCCGTTCATGATCCTGCCGCTGTACGCGAATCTCGAGAAGCACGACAACACTCTGCTCGAGGCGGCGGCCGATCTGGGCGCGAACCCGGTGACCGCCTTCATGCGCATCACCCTGCCGCAGTCGGTGCCCGGCATCATCGCCGGCTCGCTGCTCGTGTTCATTCCGGCGGTCGGCGAATACGTCGTGCCGTCGCTCCTGGGCCGCACCGACCAGCTCATGATCGGCCGCGTGTTGTCGGATGAGTTCTTCGAGAACCGCGACTGGCCGGTGGCGAGCGCGGTGGCGATCCTCATCCTGCTCGCGCTCGTGATACCGATCATGTTGTTCCAGCATTTCCAGCGGCGTGAGCTGGAGGCGCAGAAGTGACCTCGCGCGGACTGTTCTCGCGCACGGCGCTCGTCTTCGGGCTGGTGTTCCTGTACGTGCCCATCCTGTCGATGATCGTCTTCTCGTTCAACAACTCGCGGCTGGTGACCGTTTGGGATGCCGCGCATTCGCCTACCTTGAAGTGGTATGGGGAGCTGCTGTCGAACGGTCAGATCGTGGGCGCGGCGTGGCTGTCCATCCGGATCGCCCTCACCGCGGCGACCGGCGCGGTCATTCTGGGAACGCTCACGGGGGTGGCGCTCGCGCGGTTCGGTCCCTTCCGGGGCCGCACACTGCTGTCGGGAATGACCACGGCGCCGATCGTGATGCCGGAAGTGATCACCGGCTTGTCGCTGCTGCTGATGTTCGTCTCGCTGGAGCAGCTCATCGGCTGGCCGAAGGGCTCCGGCGCGCTCACGATCACGCTTTCGCACATCACGTTCTGCATGGCCTACGTGACGGTGGTGGTACAGTCGAGACTCGCGGGTTTTGACGAGTCGCTGGAAGAGGCGGCCATGGATCTGGGCGCGCGCCCGGCCACGGTATTCTTCCGGGTGACCCTGCCGCTGATCGTGCCCGCGATTTTATCCGGGTGGTTGCTGGCGTTCACATTGTCGTGGGACGATCTGGTCATCACGCAGTTCGTCGCCGGGCCCGGCTCGAGCACCTTGCCGATGGTCATCTTCTCGAAAGTGCGGCTCGGCGTGAGCCCGGATGTGAATGCGCTCGCCACGATCATGGTGCTGCTGGTCACGCTCGGCATCATCACCTCGGCGGTGTGGATGCGGTATCAGAGCAGGCGCCGCGAGCGTGACGAGCAGCTTGCCACCGCCGCCAACCTTTGAGCTGTTGCCCTCATGATACGTAAAATACAAGGATTCGATGTCGGGGGATCGTCGGTAAAAGCCGGGCTTGTCGACGTCGAGGGCGGACGCCTCGTCGGCGAGTTGATATCGGCGCCCACGCCGCAGCCGGCTACGCCGGCAGGGGTCATGGAGGTGATCGCCGGACTGTCCCTGAGCTTGCCCGAACCGGGCGAAGGTGTCGGGATTGCCCTGCCGAGCGTCGTGCAGAGAGGCCACGTCCGCACCGCCGCCAACATCGATCGCTCCTGGATCGGGACGGATGCCGCCGCGTTGGCCGCCGCGGTGCTCGGCCGACCTGCGCAATGTCTGAACGATGCAGACGCCGCAGGCGTCGCCGAGATGCGTTGGGGCGCCGGAAAGGGCGAGATGGGCGTGGTCTTCATGCTCACGTTCGGTACCGGCATCGGCAGCGCCCTGTTCTGCGAGGGAAGGCTGGTTCCCAACACCGAGCTGGGCCACCTGGAGTTGCGCGGCATGGACGCGGA
>CAZDTG010000009.1:52372-54804 GCA_964508005.1 uncultured Steroidobacteraceae bacterium | reverse complement strand
CCGCTCGCCGAGCGCACCACCATCGCCAACCTGCAGACCAAGCAGGTCAGCTTCCTCGACGTTCACGGCGTGCCCGCCGAGCACGGCTACGAGTTCGTCAACGCCTGGATGGCAAGCTCCAACACGCCGTCGAGCGCCAAGGCGGTCTACCGATTCTCCAGCAGCGCGCACGCCGGCCTCGGCGACCAACTGCCCGCCGGCATCCTGCGGTTCTATATGCGCGACAAGCGCGGCGACCCCCAGTTCATCGGCGAGAGCCGGATCGATCACACCCCGATGGGCTCCACGCTGTCCCTGGCGACGGGAGATGCATTCGACGTCAAGGTGCAGCCCACAGTCGACAAGCGCACCCGCCTGGGCTTTTCCCATTGGCAGACCGACATGCGCTACGTGTTGACCAACGCGATGCCAAAACCCGTGACGGTCGCCCTGCTGCAGGCAGGCTTGTGGGGCGACACCGTCATCAAGGCGGAGAGCCGGAAAAGTACCCGGCGCAGTGCCGACCAGGCCGAATGGTCCGTGACGGTCCCCGCCAACGGGACCACCACCGTGACCGCCTCATTCGAATCACAGTTTTAAAGCGCCAGCCATGCGCGCTTCGTTCCAGCCGTGGCTGCTGCTCGCAGCGGGATTTGCTCCCGCGTGGGCCCCGGCGAATGAGCCTCCCGGAGCTGCGGTGAGCGCCAACGTCCCGCCCCGCGGCGCCGTGACCGTCAGCGCCGTGACGGACCGGTCGGTGACCCTGTACCGAGCCCCCCTGGGAGACTCCACGTCGCTCGATCTCGACAACCTCGGCGGCTTCGCTCTCGTGAGCGAGACACGCACCCTCTCCATTCCGGCCGGCGAGAGCCGAATCCGCTTCGCGGGAGTCGCTGACGGCATCGAATCCGCGAGCGCTATCATTTCCGGGTTGCCCGCCGGTGTACTCGAGAAAAACCGCGACGCGCGCGTGCTCAGTCCCTCCGCACTCGTGGCCGCCACGGTAGGCCGCAGCGTGGCGTTGGTGCGCACGAATCCGAAGACCGGCAAGACGACTCACCTCACCGGCACGCTCCGCTCGGACGCCGGCGGTGTCGTATTCCAAAGCTCTGCCGGCGACCTCGAAGCGCTGCGCTGTTCCGGATTGCCCGAGACGTTCGACTTCGAGACCGCCACCGATGCGACAGCGACGCCGACGCTGTCCGCGTTGGTTCGTAGTCCCACCCCCATCACGGCGACAGTCAGGCTGTCTTATCTCGCGCGCGGCTTCGACTGGATGGCCAACTACGTCGCCACCGTCCTGCCCGACGGCAAAACGATGGATCTCGGTGCCTGGGTGACGCTTGCCAACAGCAATGGGGTCTCGTTCCCTGACGCGCACGCGCAGGTGGTTGCCGGCCGGGTGAATCGTGAGTCGCGTGAAGTCGAGCCCATGGATGCCGGCGCGGGAATGCTCGCGCAGTGCTGGCCGCGCGGCTCGACCAGCGACACTCCGCAAAGGCCTTTCATCGAGCGGGCAACCCCGCTGTATGAATTGTTGGAATCACGCGCATCTGACGACATGCCCGTGGCCGTGTCGATGGCTGCCGCCGCGCTACCGCAGGCTGTCGCGCAACTCGTCAAAGAGGAGCAGCTCGGAGACCTGAAGCTCTACCGCGTCCCCGAACGCACCTCGGTGACGAGCCGGCAGATCAAACAGGTGCGCCTGCTCGATCGTCACGCCGTCCCCGTGGAGCTGCTCTACGGCACCGCCATCCCGGCCAATGTCGATTCCGGGACCGCCCCCCTGCGCAAGACCCTGCGCACCCGGAATGATGCCGCCCACCACCTGGGTCTGCCGTTACCGTCCGGACGGGTCGCCGCGTTCTACGAGCGCGGCGATACGCCGCTGTTCGTGGGCGAATCACCCTTGCGCGATATCGCGGTCAACGAGGAGGTCGAGGTCGATCTGGGCGACGCTCCGGATGTCGAGGTGACCTCCACGGTGGAACACCTCACCTTCGATCTGACCACGCTGCAGCGGCTGCCGCTCATACCCGGTGTATCCGATATCCGCTCGGCCTCGGTCGACGCCGTGAATCGGATCGATCTCAGCAACGCCCGCAACGGTCCCGTATCCGTGGAGCTTCGCCTGCAGCTCTCGGACGGCGCCCGCCTCGTCAGGGCCGACCACCTCCCCACGACCCACAACGGGCTCCCGACTTTCAGGCTGACCATCCCTGCCGGGGACACCGCCACAGTGCGTTATCAGACCGAGCACACCTCATTCCGGCCCGTGCCGCACTGAGGACGCCCGGCGGCCCGGTGGCTCGTGCATAATCCGCGGCCGGCCGTGCGAAGCCATCCTCTGAGATTGATTCGCCTGTGAAACGGCACGCCCCGCGACAGCACTGTTGGATTCATGCGGCTCATACGTAATTTCTCGATCATTGCCCACGTTGACGAGTGATCGC
>CAZDTG010000009.1:46934-52272 GCA_964508005.1 uncultured Steroidobacteraceae bacterium | reverse complement strand
CTGGTCGGAAATAACACCCCGGTGTTTTTCGTACGCGACCCGTACAAGTTTCCCGATTTCATTCACACCCAGAAGCGCCATCCGCGGACCCACTTGCGCTCACCCACGGCCATGTGGGACTTCTGGTCCCTGTCGCCCGAAAGCCTGCACCAGGTGACTATTCTCATGTCCGACCGGGGTCTGCCGATCGGCGTGCGCCACATGACGATCTGAAGCAACTCTTCATCGGCACCGAAGGGACCCTGGGTGTAGTGACGCGTGCGGTGCTGCGACTCTTTCCCAAGCCATCCAGTACTCAAACCGCGCTGTGCGCGGTGGAGGATTACAGCGGAATTGTCCGGCTGCTGCGTACGGCCAAGCAGCGGCTTGGCGCCGAGCTCGCGGCTTTCGAAGTGATGTGGTCCGACTTTTACAGGCTCGGGACGGACGGCCTCGGCGTGCGCGCGCTGCTCCCTTACGGTTCTGGCGCCTATGTGTTGGTCGAATCGATGGGAACCGACGCGCGCCGGGACGAGTTCCGTTTTCAGGAGTTCGTGGAGGGGGTATTGACCGACGGCACGATCACCGACGCTATCGTCGCGCAGTCGCTCAAGGAGAGCGGGGACATCTGGAAGATCAGGGACTCCTCGGGTGAGTTCCACAGGACCTTCTGGCCTTATGTGGGCTTTGACGTCAGCATTCCCGTCGGTGACATCGGTCGCTTCATTGATGAGTGCAAGGCGCGTCTGGCAACTCGCTGGCCCCAGGTCCAGACGGTCTGGTTCGGGCACGCGGCCGACAGCAACATCCATATCTGCGTTCGCCTGCCGGAGTTTGAGTCGCAGCCCCAGCAGGAAGTCGACACCATCGTATACGATTGTGTGAGCGACTACGCGGGCTCGATCTCGGCCGAGCACGGCATCGGCGTGGTGAAACAAGACTTCCTCGGCAGGTCGCGCAGCGCTGCGGAGATAGCGACTATGCGTCGGCTCAAGCGGGCGCTGGATCCCGACGGCATCCTGAACCCTGGGAAGATTTTTGTCTGAGTAGGGTTCGTCTGCTCGAGCTCATGGCGCGTGCCCCTCCAGTTGCACGCTCTTGCGGTACTCCTGGAGCAAGCTTGCCTCGGCGGCTCTCGCCTGCGTTATCGTGCGAGATTTGACGTGACCAAAGCCACGGATCTGCTCCGGTATGGATGCCAACTTGACGGCAACAGAGTGCGTCGTCGGCGACAATCGAGCGAGCAATTGATCCAGCAGGCCCTCGTAGTCGGTGACCAGTTGTCGCTCCAATCTGCGGTCCTCCGTGTAGCCGAATACATCGAGGGGCGTTCCGCGCAGCCGCTTGAGTCCCGCCAGCATACGCAGCACTACGAAGATCCACGGACCGAACTGTCGTTTGCGAGGTGGCACGGATCCCTCGCGCCACTTGAAGAGGGTGGGGGGCGCCAGAAGAAGCGTCAATTTCGGCTCCCCGGCAAAGGTCCGACTCACCTGGTCACGGAACTCGGCGCCGCTATAGAGCCGCGCCACCTCGTATTCATCCTTATAGGCCAGTAGCCGCGCGTAGTTGTGCGCCACGGCCATTGTGAACGCTTCGGAGCCGGGAACGGCCTTCTGTTCCGCTTCCCGAACGGCCAACACGCGTTCCCGGTAGCGGTCTGCGTATCGTGCGTCCTGGTAGTCTGCGAGCCTCCGGTGACGGTCCTTGATGAGCTCGTTTAGATTCAACGTCTGGGGTGGCGAGCCCGTCGCTTTGAGAGGTGGGCGCTCCGCTCCGGGACGCTGTTGTTCCGCGATGCCGCGCCCGAGCTCCAGCGCACGTCGGTTGAAGTCGATCGCGACACCGTTGAGCTCGATCGCACCGAGAATGGACTCGATTTTCAGAGGTAACAGCCCCTTCTGAAATGCATAGCCGACCATCAGCATGTTTGCCGCAATCGTGTCGCCACTGAGCTCATTGGCAAAGGCCGTAGCGTCCACCGTGCTCACACGGTCCGGGCCCACTGCGGACGCGAACTGCTCGAGCTGCGCATTTCCCGGGAGTGGCGCATCCGGAAAAAGCTGCAACGCCGCGGAAGGTTCGATGCCGCTGTTGACTACCGCGCGCGTGTGACCGCGACGGACGGTCTGCAATGCTTCGGGAGTCAAGGCCGACAACAGGTCACAGGCAATGATGAGATCGGCATCGGCGAGGTCCACACGGGACGCCAGGACCAGCTCCGAGGTGTTTGCGAAACACAGGTGGCTGTAAACCGGGCCGCCTTTTTGCGCCAGTCCGGTCATATTGTAAGTCGCTGCGCTTTTGCCTTCGATATGAGCGGCCATGGCCAGCACGGCGCCGATCGTAACCACGCCCGTGCCGCCGATTCCGGTCACGACGACGTTGTATCGGTCTGTCGTGAGCGACGCAGGTAGCGGCAACGGTACTCTGGGCGGCTCGTTCGATCTGTTTTCGTTGTCAGGTTGTTGCAGCTGCCCATCCGTGGCAATCACGAAGGAGGGGCAGAATCCCTTGACGCAGCTCAGATCTTCGTTGCAGGTTGACTGGTCGATGGTCCGTTTACGGCCGAGGGGCGTCTCTTTGGGGCGGATGCTGACGCAGTTGGATTGCACGGAGCAGTCGCCACAGCCCTCGCACACCTCAGCGTTGACGAATACCCGACGAGTTGCTTCGGGCAAACGGCCCCGTTTGATGCGGCGACGCTTCTCGGCTGCGCACATCTGTTCGTAGATCAACACGGTGACGCCAGGAACTTCCCGCAATCTGCGCTGCACGGCGTCGAGGTCGTCGCGCGAATACACCGTGACGCTCTCCGGCAAGTCACGCTCCTGAGTGTATTTGAGTGGCGTATCGGACACGACCACGCACTCTTTGACACCTTCTGCGAGAACTTGCCGCGCCATGGCGGTAACGGAGATCGAGCCGTCGATCGGCTGACCACCCGTCATGGCCACCACACCGTTGTAGAGGATCTTGTAGGTGATGGGCACCTGGGCGGCCACTGCCGCACGGATGGCGAGGAGTCCCGAGTGAAAGTAGGTGCCGTCGCCGAGATTCTGAAAAACGTGCGGGGTACGCGTGAACGGATGGATTCCGATCCAATTCGCACCCTCGCCACCCATGTGCGTGGGAGGCAGAGTCTCGCGACCCATTCGAAGCACCATCGTATGGCAACCGATTCCCGCGAACGCCTTGCTTCCTTCGGGAAGCCGGGTGGACGAGTTGTGCGGACAACCCGAGCAGAAGTAGGGCGTTCGAATATTGCCGCCGCTCAACTGATTCGCGTTCGGCCGATCGGGGACGTTGGATATAGGGCGCGCCGAGACCCGCAGCTGCAGTTCTGCGAGGCGATTGCGTAAGGCCTCATCCGCCAGCCCGTTCACACACAGCCGCTCGGCGATGACCATGGCAACCTCGGTAGGGCTCAGCGACAGGTCAGCCGGCAGTAACGCACGCCCCTGTTCGTCGTACTTGCCGACAATTCGTGGGCGATCCGCAAGTTCGTACAGAGCCACGGCCGCCTGGCCTTCCAGAAACGGACGCTTTTCTTCCACCACCAGGATCTCGGCCAATCCGGCCGCGAAACTCCGCAGACCGTGCTCCTCGAGCGGCCAGATCATCCCTACTTTGTAGATCTCGAGCTGTAACACCTGAGCTCGTTGTCGGTCGATTCCCAGCAGGTGCAAGGCATAGTGCACATCGGCGTAGGCCTTGCCGGCGGTCACTATCCCCAGGCGTGCAGATCGAGTTGCGAACACCGTCCGGTCCAGCCGATTCAAGCGGGCAAACAGCTTGGCCCGCGGCAGCCGGTGTCGGGTGACCAGAATGTCATCCCGTGTCGGACCATAGGTTCCCTGGTTGTTCACTCCACCGTCGGGGTCACCAGACGGCGGCGGGATCTCGAAGACAGGTCGGGTTGGTTCGACGGGTGTAGTGGCATCGGTCTCCAGAGTCTCGTTGACACATTTCAGACCAACCCACAGCCCTGAGAATCGCGACAGCGCCCAACCCGCGAGCCCATATTCGACGATCTCGCCGACGCTCGAGGGATATAGGACAGGAATCGAGCACGCCGCAAGGCTCTGCTCGCTCTGATGCGCGATGGAGGAGGATTTCGCGGCGTGATCGTCGCCGCAGACGACCAGCACCCCGCCGTTCGGTGCAGTACCGCTGTAGTTGCCATGCTTCAGGGCGTCTCCGGAGCGTTCGACACCCGGGCCCTTGCCGTACCAGAGCGAGAAGACGCCGGCGTATTCGCTTGGGAATTGCCCGAGTTGCTGAGTTCCCCAGATAGCCGTGGCAGCAAGGTCTTCGTTGACGGCCGGCTTGAACAGGATGTCGTGCCGCTCCAGTAGAGACTTCGCGCGCCAGAGCTCGCGATCGTAACCCCCGAGGGGCGAACCGCGATAACCGGAGATGAATCCCGCGGTGCGCATTCCCACCGCCTCGTCGCGGCGACGTTGCATCAACGGCAGCCGCACCAGGGCCTGTGTGCCTGACATGAGCACTGCGCCTGCTGTCAGCTCATACTTGTCTGCAAGAGTGATGTTCACGGGCGCTTTCATATGCTCTCATCGGGGCCCCGACGGCCGGCTCGGTCGGCGGAGGTCGCCGCGATGTCAGCCTAGGATCTTGCCGGGGTTGAGTGTCTGATTTGGATCCAGGGCCGATTTCAGCCGCCGCATGAGGGCGATCTCAGCAGGATTGCGCGTCACGTCCAGAAAGTCGCGCTTTTCGAGGCCGATGCCGTGTTCCGCCGACACGCTTCCGCCCAACGCACGTAGCGGCTCGTAGACTATCTCCTCGACCGCATGGCGCGACTCGGGATCGGTCGCGCCAACTCCCACTGTGAGGTGGATGTTGCAGTCGCCAACATGACCGAACACCAGGAGTTTTGCTGGCGGCCAACTCGTTCGTAATCGGTCGTACACCGAGTCGACGTATGTCGACATCGTCGACTGCGGCAGGCCAATATCGAAATGAATGGCGGGCTTGAGCGCTGCCGCCCGTGCCTCGGAGTCTTCACGTATCGCCCAAAGATCCGTTGCCTGCGCCTCACTGGTGGCCACGACCGCATCGCTGACCAGGCCGTCCTCCAGTGCCGTTCCGATCACCGACTCCAGGATCGATTCCGCGTCGCTGTTGGCTACCTCGATGAGCGCCCAGAAGCCGTGGCGCGCGTCGAAGGGGTCCTTGTGGCGTCCACTGCTGAGAACCGTATCGATGAATTCGGGCCACATGACTTCAAAACCCGTCAGGCTGTCGCGTGCGACCGTGGAGAGTCGTCGCAAGAGCCCGAGAAGGGCCTCGAGGCGGCTGGCAGCCACTAGCGCGGTCGCCGTCCGACCTAACCCCG
>CAZDTG010000009.1:0-46834 GCA_964508005.1 uncultured Steroidobacteraceae bacterium | reverse complement strand
AGGGCCTCGAGGCGGCTGGCAGCCACTAGCGCGGTCGCCGTCCGACCTAACCCCGAGATCGACCGGGTAGAACAATCCCTGCTCCGCCGCAGCCTCCTGGACCCGTTGCAGCGGAACCCCCGCTTCGACAGTCATGGTGTTGCCCACAACGTCAATCGCCTCGATGCGATTCAACCGTTCAAGAGATAAGACAACATCCCGGGGGGTCGCGCGGGCGCCTTTGGCGAGACCCGTCCTGCCTCCTTGTGGGACCACTGCGATACGGGCACGGTCGCAGTACCGCAGAACGGCAGAAACCTCGGCGGTCGTGCCCGGACGTGCGATACAAAGCGCCGACAGCGGGGACACGGGAGGCCAACCATCGAAGCGCGCCGATACGTCATTGCCCACCAGCACATTTCCCTGGCCGAGCACCGATACCAGTCCATCGACGACGTCGCCCGTCAGCGGAGCCTCGTCAGGGCGTGTGGAATGGTGAGTCACGGGGTCTGCCTGCGCTCGAGCAATACCTGGATTAATGTATAGTAAAAACTATATTCAGGCAACAAGTGTTCACACAGGCAGAACGGTTAGGCGAGGGCTCGCGCCGTGCGGGCGTGTGCGATGACGACCGAGACGGATGAGGAGTAATTGACCATGCGGTAAATAGAGATTAGCTTATAGCCACCATTGAACTGCGAGGGCTTCCTCATGGAATATGCATCTCGAACCCCGGCCGACCTGGTGATCAACCCGCGCAACGTCATGCTTGGCCGGGGACTGCGCTGGAAGCGCTGGTGGAAGGATGGTGATCCAGTCGCGACCGCGTTCTATAACAGCCTGTCTGCGGTGTTTCCTGAAGGCGAAGCATTTTTTATCAAAAGCGTGCGCCATTACCGAGAGTCGGTGCCGCCGGATCTTCAGGCGCAGATCGATGCATTTATCAGGCAAGAGGCTGTGCACAGCCGCGAGCATGCCTACTTCAACAGGCAAATTCGCGAGGCAGGCTATGACACTTCGGCGATCGACGCGCAACAGGCCAAATGTTGGGCTGACGCGAAGGCAGACCCCCCGGAAGTCAACCTCGCCGTCACGGTAGCCACCGAGCATCTGACGGCTATCATTGCGCACGCCGCTCTCTCGAAGAGTCATCGCCATTTCAAACATGACACAGAGGAGAGCGCCAGGCTTTGGAAATGGCACGCGCTCGAGGAGCTCGAGCACAAGGGCGTGGCTTACGATACTTTCCTTGCGGTCACCCGCGACCTGTCGGGGTTCGAGCGTTGGAAATTCCGCTCTCTGGTATTGCTCCTCGTCAGCTGGAGCTTCGTGAGCGAGCGCGTGGCTTTCATGAGGGAGTTTTTTGTCCAGGATGGCATCAATAAACCCACGATATGGCTTCGTACATTCTGGTACCTGTTGATCTACCCGGGTATTTTCCGGCAGATGTTCCCCGCGTGGCTGTCGTTTTTCCGCCCGGGCTTCCACCCGTGGCAGCACGATGATCGCGCGCTCATCGCAAAGACGGAGGCGACGCTTGCCTTGCGCACGGTGGGGCAGTCGGGCACGCCTGAGGTATGAGCGGCGGATTGGCAGGCAAAGTGGCGATCGTCACGGGGGCGGGTTCCGGTATCGGCCGCGCGACCGCGAGGCTGTTCGCCGAGGAAGGCGCCCGGGTCGTCGTCAGCGACAGAACTGAGGCCGCGCGGGAGACTGCGGCGATCATTCGCGAAACGGGGGGTGCAGCATCCGCGGTGATATGCGACGCGGGTCGTGAGTCGGACGTCAAGGCGCTCGTGGATGAAGCCGTTGCGATCTACGACGGCGTCGATGTCTTCCACGCTAACGCAGGCATTGCCGGCAATGCTGAACTCGGCATCTTCGACTCTAGCGCGGAAGAATGGCTCGAGATACTTCGCGTCAATCTCGTCGGCCCGTTCCTGGCTATCAAATATTCCGCGCCTGTGATGAACAGGCGCGGTGGGGGGTCGATCATCTGCACGGCCTCTG
Source organism: uncultured Steroidobacteraceae bacterium (assembly GCA_964508005.1). Classification (GTDB taxonomy): domain Bacteria; phylum Pseudomonadota; class Gammaproteobacteria; order Steroidobacterales; family Steroidobacteraceae; genus 13-2-20CM-66-19. Next base: position 44,845 of record CAZDTG010000009.1, on the reverse strand, counting down.
TCGCGGGCCTGCGCGCTGGCGCAGGGCCTGCACAATACTCAGCTTCCAAGGCCGGTGTGATAAGTCTGGTTCAAAACGCCTGTCAAAACCTCGTCGGTACCAACATCCGAGTCAATGCGATCTGCCCGGGCCTCGTTGCAACGGCCATGACGAAGCACTGGTATGACGAGGCGGGGGCGCCTGCCAAGGAGTTGACCGATCTCATTCCGCAGGGGCGCGGGGGTGAAGCGGAGGACATCGCTGCAGTAGCGCTTTTCCTTGCGTCGGACGCATCACGCTACATCAATGGCCAACATCTCGTCGTCGATGGCGGTCTGAGCTCCTCCATACCGACGGCATGGCGCCTGCGTGCGCAAGATGTGCAAACCCTGTTGCGGGCAGAGGCATGAAGTCGACAGCAACGCCCCGTCTTCGCGGCAGGTTGATGTCGGACGGACACCTCCCACATGGCCCGGGGTAATACAGCCCTCACGGGCCAGCTGCAAAGGCGCCTCGACGCCGCCGTCGATGGCGCTCTGGAAAAGCATCGCATCGTTGGGACGGTGGTTTTGGTTGCGCACCGTGACAAGCCGGTTTACAGGCGTGCAGCGGGCCTGGCCGATCGCGAGGCGCGGGTGCCTATGAAGGAGGACTCAATCTTTCTGCTCGCCTCGGTTACCAAGCCGATTGTCACGGCCGCCGTGATGCGGCTGATCGAGCAGGGGCGTGTTGGGTTCGAGGATCCGGTGACGCGCTGGTTGCCGGATTTCAGTCCTCGCCTGCCGAGCGGCGTCGTTCCCGCGATCACGGTTCGTCATCTGCTGACACACACCGCCGGACTGAGCTACCGCTCCTTCGAGCCGGCAGATTCGCCCTACCATGCGCTCGAAATATCGGACGGTTTGGATCAACCCGGACTGACCCTGGCGGAGAATCTGCGCCGTTTGGTCGAAGCGCCACTTGTCTACGAGCCCGGAAGTGGCTGGCGCTACTCGTTGGCGATTGACGTGCTTGGCGCGGTGATCGCAGAGGCGAGCGAAGAACCGTTGCCGGAGGCAATACGGCGTCTGATCACCGGCCCTCTCGGAATGAAGGATACGGACTTCATCGTGGTTGATCGCGGACGGCTGGCAATACCTTATGCGGATGGTACACCGGAGCCGGTGCGGATGACCGACGGCATGGCTGTGCCGCTATTCGGTGCGCCGGTAACCTTCTTTCCCACGCGCCTTTTCAACGAGGGTTCCTATCCATCGGGGGGCGCAGGCATGGCCGGTACCGCACCCGATGTACTGCGTTTCTTGGAAGCCATCCGGATAGCGCGCGACGGCGTTCTGCGTGCTTCGACCGTGGAGTGGATGATGGCCACCCATGTTGGCTCGTGGGCGCAGACCTATGGGCCCGGCTGGGGCTTCGGGTTGGGTTGGGCGGTGCTGGACGATCCTGCAGCGGCGGCAACGCCGCAACCCAAGGGAACGATTCAGTGGGGTGGCGTCTATGGCCACAGCTGGTTCGTGGATCGCGTCAATGCGTTGAGTGTCGTGGTCCTCACCAACACCGCCTTCGAGGGCATGTCCGGCGCATTCCCGATCGAAATTCGAGACACCATCTATAAGGTCCTGCAAGGCTAGCGCAGCGCCTCGCGGCCGCAAGGGATCGGATCACAGCAAACGTGGGAGACGCATAGGGGTATGAGTGATACAGCCGGCATGAGAGTTGAGTCGCAGCGGGCCGAGAGCCAACACTTCGATGTGTTGATCGTAGGCGCAGGTATTTCGGGGGTGGGGGCCGCCTACCACCTGAACCGGCAGGCGCCCGACCGCACGTTCGTCGTGGTGGAAGCCAAGGAGAGCTTCGGAGGGACCTGGCTCACCCATACCTACCCTGGCATCCGCTCGGACAGCGACCTCTACACGTTCGGCTACCGGTTCAAGCCCTGGACCGCGGCGCCTATTGCAAGCGGCGCAGCGATTCGCCGCTACATGGGCGAGGTGATCGACGAGGCCGACTTGGGTCGCCACATCCGCTATGGGCACCGGATTGAGCGGGCCAGCTGGTCCAGCCGCGACAAACTCTGGACCGTGGAGGCCCGCCGGGCTGACACAGGGGAGCGGATCGGCTTTACCGCCGGTTTCCTCTGGATGTGCCCGGGATATTACCGTCACGAGAAGGGTTTCACCCCCGAATGGCCGGATATGAAGCAGTACCGGGGCCGCATCGTCCATCCGCAGAGCTGGCCGCAGGATCTCGACCTCACCGGCAAGAAGGTGGTGGTGATCGGATCCGGTGCCACGGCTGCCACGCTGATCCCCAACATCGCCGATGAGTGCGCCCATGTCACGATGCTGCAGCGCTCGCCGACGTACTTTGCTTACGCCGCCAACTCGAACGAGCTCGCCGATAAGCTGCGCGCCCTCGAGGTCGACGCAAGTTGGATCCACGAGATTGTGCGCCGGCAGATCCTGCACGACGAGGCGCACTTCACCCGCCGTACCTTCGAAGAGCCGGAGGTGGTGCGCCGGGAATTGCTGGGTGCGGTGAGCGAGTTGCTGGGGCCCGAGGCGGCCGAGAAGCACTTCAGCCCGAGATACCGCCCGTGGCGTCAGCGGCTGGCCTTCGTGCCGGATGCGGACCTCTTCCATGCCATACGGGCCGGGAAGGCTGGTGTGGAAACCGATGAGATCGAGCGCTTCACCGAGAAGGGTCTGCGACTGCAATCAGGCAAACTCCTCGAGGCCGACGTCGTCATCACGGCCACGGGTTTCAATCTGTGCGTCCTGGGGGACATCGAGTTCGTCGTCGACGGTGAGTCCGTCAACTTCGCGGAGACGGTTACCTACCGTGGCATGATGTTCACCGGCGTACCAAACCTGTTCTATGTATTCGGCTACTTACGCTCCAGCTGGACGTTACGCGCCGATCTCGTCAGTGACTTTGTCTGCCGACTGCTGAACGACATGAAGGCCCGGCGCGCGGGGCAGGTCGAAGTGGCGCTGAGGCCCGAAGATACCGCGCTGCCGAGACTCCCCTGGATCGATGCGGAGAATTTCAATCCGGGCTACCTCCTGCGCTCGGTGCACCTGATGCCAAAGCGGCTCGCCAAGCCTGAGTGGCAACACTCTCAGGACTATTCGAGCGATTGCAGGAGCTTTCCCGCCATCGACCTCGGTGCGCCCGAGTTTGTTTACGACGGACGGCGCGCCCGGCCCGAGATCGGCGCCGAGGTAACCCGGGAGGGCCAATGAAAGCCGCGGTACTGCGTGAGGTCGGAAAGCGACTTGAAATCGAAGACATCCAGATCGGCAAGCCGGGTCCGCGAGAGGTCCTGATCCGCACCGCGGCGGTCGGCTTGTGCCACTCCGATCTGCACTTCATCGAAGGCCATTATCCGCATCCGCTGCCGGTGGTGCTCGGTCATGAAAGCGCCGGAATCGTCGAAGCCGTGGGCTCGGAAGTGCGCACGGTGAAGCCGGGCGATCATGTCATCACCTGTCTGACGGTGTTTTGCGGTCACTGCGAGCACTGCTTGACCGGCCACATGGCCCTGTGCGCCTCACCGGAAACAGCACGGGAGCCCGACGATGCACCGCGGTTGAGTCAGAACGGCTTGCCGTTACCGCAGTTTTTCAATCTGTCCTCCTTCGCCGAACAGTTGCTGGTTCACGAGCACGCCTGTGTCGCGATCCGCAAGGACATGCCGCTCGATCGCGCCGCGCTGATCGGTTGCGCGGTGATGACCGGTGTCGGCGCAGCGATCCACACGGCCGCCGTGAAACCAGGCGAAACCGTTGCGGTGATCGGCTGCGGCGGAGTGGGATTGTCCGCCCTCAATGGTGCGGCGATTGCGGGGGCAGGCCGCATCATCGCCATAGACCGGGTGGCTTCCAAAGCTGCGTTGGCCAGGACATTCGGCGCCACCGATTTCATCGATGCCTCCAAAGTAGACGCGGTCGAGGCCGTGCTGGAAATGAGCCGAGGGGGTGTCCACCATGCCATCGAGGCCATTGGTCTGGCGAAGACCGCGGAGCAGTCCTTTCACATGCTCCGTACCGGAGGGACCGCTACCATCGTCGGCATGATCCCGGTGGGCCAGAACGTGTGCCTACCCGGGGATGCGTTCCTATATGAGAAGCGTATTCAAGGCTCCGTGATGGGCTCCAATCGCTTTCCAGTGGATATGCCCCGGCTCGTGGACTTCTATCTCGCCGGCAAGCTCAAACTCAATGAGCTCATCTCACAACGCATTCGTCTCGCGCAGATCAACGAGGGGTTCGAGGCGATGAAATCCGGGGAGCTCGCCCGATCGGTCATCCTCTTCGAGCAAGATCCGTAACGATCCAGCAGCGGTCGCGGGGCGGCGCGACCCACGACAATCAGTCCGGCCGACAACGTGTAGTGTGAGTGTTGTTCTATAACGTATAGTGTTTGCTATAGGGTCCGCTACGTTTTTGCCACGTTTCGGGCGATAACGCCATCCGGAGTATCGTGGTTATAGCGCTGCGATTTCGGGGGAAATGCCGCAATCTGTCGGTCGCCTCTGACGACGTCAGTCATCGGGGTTTACTGCAAGGCACTCTACCAGAACGAAAAAGATTGCGGCGGCGCCGAGCGCGAGCGAGTGCCAATCAATCGAATATAGTAAATACTATACATGCTTCCGTATTTGTGCTATCTATCTGCCACAACGAAAACGGGGGCATCATGGTCAAATCGGCGCGATTTTCGCAAAACGTTGGGTGGGCGCTGCTGGCAACATCGGCCTTGGGGCTCGCTGCCTCGGCCGGCGCACAGACAGCCCCGCCCCCCGGTAACACGGCGGAATCCATCGAGCTGCAGGAGATCGTGGTCACCGCCCAGCACCGCAGCGAGAACGTTCAGGACGTACCGATCACTATTCAGGCGCTTGGCGGCCACGCGCTCGAGAATCTTGGCGTGCAAACGACCGAGGATCTCGGCAATGTCACTACGAACGTCACCATCAGCCTGCCGCAGGGCGCTGGCAACCAGCCACAGATCACGATCCGAGGTATCGGCCTCAACGAAAACAATTCGAACGATTCAGGGCCGAACGGCTTGTATGTCGATGACTTTTACATGAGCGCGCCGACCTCGCAGTCATTCGCGTTGTTCGATGTCAGCCGCGTCGAAGTGCTCGAGGGCCCGCAGGGTACATTGTATGGACGCAATAGCGCGGGCGGGGCGATCAATATCATCACCAACAAGCCGACGGATGAGTTCGAAGGCTATGCCGATGTGGCCTACGGTAATTTCGACACCCAGAAGTACAGCGGCGCGATCAGCGGTCCGATTACCGATGGCCTCGACGGACGAATCGCGTTCATCCATAACTATTCCGAAGGTTATGCCTACAATACGTTGCTCGGTGAGCACGAGAATGGTGCAAACGACTACTCCGTTCGAGGGTCACTTCTGGCGAAGCCGGCGGACGGTGTGACGATTCTGGCCACCACTCACTTCTCACGAGTGGACCGCCTGCCTGACATCTACGCCCATCTCGGTACGTTCGAGCCCGCCCAACCCTTGAGCCCCAATGGGGGGGCCTTGTGCTCGATGGCGCAGATCTTTGCCGCCCGGAGCCCCTGCGTCGATCTGTTCGGACAGCCGACCACCCCCGGTTATACTTCGGCATCGCCCATTACCGCGCATCTGAAGGTGACCGATGTCGGTGAAACGGTCCGCGTCGACTTCCCGGTAGGGCCGGTCGATTTCACCTCGATCACGGGATTTGATTACAACTATAGGTTTGAGCCCGAGGACAGCGACTCTTCGGCCTACCACGAGCTCAAGGTCAACTGGGAAAACGACAGCCGGGAGTTTACGCAGGAGTTGCGCGCCCACCAGGCAACCGCCAAGTATAACTGGGTCGGCGGGCTCTACGTCATGGTGGAGAATCTCCATCAGGCGCAGGAGGTGAACATCCTGCTCGACTGGGATCGTTTCTTCGGCCCTGGCACGGGCGACGGTATTGCCAATCAGCAAACCGTCAATAACGTCCAGATCACCAAGGCATACGCTGCCTTCGGACAGGCCGAGTACAGCTTCACCGATACGCTGAAAGGCATTCTCGGCGCCCGTTTCACCGTCGAGAGCCAATCAATGCGGTTCCGGTCGGCGGCTGACGTCCAGAATGGCGGCGAAGGCCAATTCACGCCCCTTGCGCAGTTCCTCGACTCCACCAATTCTTTGCGCGATACGAATTTCTCGTGGCGCACCGGCCTCAACTATACGCCGCTATCGAATCTGCTGTTCTATGGCTCGGTGGCAACCGGCTTCAAAGCCGGGACCTTCAATGGCGGCTTCTTGAGCACCGTTCCAGCCCAGGCAGCGCTGCAGGAACAGCCGGTCCAGCCCGAGAAGGTGATCACCTATGAAGTGGGCGCGAAGACTCAGTTCTTCGATCGTATGGTGACCTTCAACACTTCTGTCTTCTACAATGATTTTGACAACCTGCAATTGTTCGCGCTGATCAACAGCCCGATCGGCCCGATCAATCTCTTCACCAACGCGAAAAAGTCAAAAACCTACGGCGCGGACTTCGACCTCACTATCCGCCACCCGATTCCAAACCTGACACTGAGCGCGCAGGCCGGGTTGCTGCAGACAAAAATCACGGAATACCAGGCGAGCGACCTTGCAGGCGTACCGAATTTAACGGGCAAGCAACTCGCCTACTCGCCGCACCTCACGGCGTTCCTGCTGGCGCAATATGAAGTTCCTGTCGGCAACGAAAAGTCGATCAACTTCGAGTACAGCGCGGCATATAAGAGTTTCCAGTACTTCGATCCCACCAACGATCCCTACATCACGCAATCGGGTTACTGGTTGCAGAATGCGCGAGTGGGGCTGAAGCTCGACAAATTTGAGCTATCCGCCTATGGGCGCAACCTGGCCAATAAATACTACCTTGTCGATTCCTTCGATTCGATCCAACCATTCGGATATGTCCAGCCGGTATGGGGGCAACCGCGAACGTACGGAATCGAAGCCCGCTACACCTTCTGAGGAATTTCGGGTAAGCGGGGCGACGCCGTGCGAAGGGTGAGGTGAGCCGCTGCGGTCGGGCGTTGGCGCATTTGCCGCGCGACGGCTCATACCGCAAACTGCGCGGCTATGAAAAAGAAGCCAGCGAAGTCAAAGAGTCGATCGCGTATCAGACGTGCGGCGCCGGATATGCGAGAGCAGGCGCTCGCGGCGGCCCGCCGGCTCATCGTCGAGAGACCGGATGAAGTTCTGAGCATGCGGGCAGTCGCGGAGGCGGCCGGTGTCACTCATCCGAATCTCAGCCATCATTTCGGGTCTCTGGCGGGTCTGCATGTGGCTCTGGCGGAAGAGTTGGTTCGGGAGCTATTGGCGGAGTTGCGCGATCTGGGTCTCGATGTGGACAGTAACGACGACTACGTGGCACTCGTCGAGCGGGTCTTCGAACTGTTCGATAAAAAAGGACTCGGCCGGGTGATGGCTTGGTTGGTCCGTTCGGGGGAGACGGTCCGACTGCAGCCCGTGAACGACCTGCTCGCACAATTCATTGCGGAGCTCACAGGCGGCCGCTCCGGCAACGAGGCTACGCTCATCGCACGGGACGCGCTCATAGTGTCCTTTGCTGCCTATGCAGAGTCCTCGGTCGGCGTGCTTCTGGGAAGCATCTTCAAGATCTCCGCAGCACAGCGCCGGCGGTACTTCGTCCAAGCCCTTACGGCGCTCAACACGATGTACCGATGAACAGGGTTACTGTGAAGTTGCCAAAAGCCGCACCATCCTCCAGGAAGGCAACACAAGCCCGGTCCGTCAAAGCAAAACCGACAACACGCGAAATCCCCACCCAGGGCAAATCGTTGCAGACGTACGAAAAGCTGGTCGCTGCAGCGGGACAGCTGCTCGGTGAAGTCGGGTTCGAGAAACTGAGCAGCAATGCGATCTGTGCGCGCGCCAAGTTGACCCCGCCCGCCTTTTACCGGTACTTCAGGGACAAATACGAGGTTCTCGAGGTCCTGGCGCGCCGCTTGCTCAAGCGCCAGAACGACGCATACGCCGCGTGGCTGTTTCAGGGTGGTTCCTGGTCGGACTTGGAGCGACAGTCAAAATCCATTGAGGAGTGGTTCCGGATCGCAGCCGCTATTGTCGCAAGCGAGCCCGGAGCGGTCTGGACCCTGCGCGCGCTGCGTGCACTGCCTAATCTCGCACATGTGCGCGTGGAGTCGCAGCGCACGAACACCAACCGGCTGTTTGAGTTCTACCGGCGCGTGTTGCCGGATATGGACCCGCAGCTATTGTGGTACCGATTGCGTGTGCGTTCGGAGTTCGGCTGGGTCGTGGATGAGCTGGCGGTGGAAGAGGACAGGCTGCCCCACGATGTGCTCTTTCGCGAGGCTGCGCGGCTCGTGGGACGGGCGCTGATGGACGACCCCGAGATTCCGGCGAAACGCTAACGAGCAGTGCTTGCTGCGTTCGGTAGTAAAAACTATTGCAAATTCATTGAAGCGCCAGTATAGATAGCCGGCCTTCCGCGGAAATTTGCCGGTACGGACAGGTATCTGTCGCCATGGGAATGTCCTGCGGGCGTCGCAGTGCCACCCTTGAAGTTCACCGCGGTAGTTTGGGGAAAGGTCATTACCCGGAAGATTCTCACCGTGATTGCAGGCATCTCGTTCGGAGAGGCCCCGCGCTGGCACGACGGCGCTCTGTACCTGTCCGATATCCATGCCGATCGGGTGCTTCGGGTGAATCCGGCGGGCACTTTCGAGGTCGTCGCGCAGCTGCAAAAACCAGTCTCGGGGTTGGGATGGCTTCCTGACGGACGCATGCTCGTGGTGTGTATGCACGAGCGGAAGGTTCTGCGCCAGGAGTCGAATGGCTCGATGATAGAGCATGCAGACATTTCATCCGTCGCCACCTGGTACGCGAATGACATGGTCGTCGCGGCCGATGGGACGGCTTACGTCGGCAACTTCGGGTTCCAGATCACGCCGGTACGCGCTCAGCCCTGTACCGCCGCGATCGCCTGCATCACGCCTGCGGGCGACGTCAGCGTCGCTGCGGAGGGCCTCTGGTTTCCCAACGGGATGGTCATCAGCCCGGACGGGCACACAATGGTCGTAGCGGAGAGTGCAGCCCGCCGGTTGAGTGCGTTCGACATTACGCAGGAGGGTTCACTTGTGAATCCACGGGTGTGGGGCCAGATGGGTCCTAACGAGTTGCCGGACGGGATCTGCCTCGATGCCGAGGGCGCGATCTGGGTCGCCTCTCCGCCTACTCGCGAGGTGCTGAGGATGCGCGAGGGGGGCGAGATCCTCGAGCGCATCGAGTTTGAGCAGGAGGCGATCGCCTGCATGTTGGGAGGGCCGGACCGCTCGACTCTGTTCATTCTGACCGCCGCAAGCCGCGATCCTGAGTGGTGCCGAAGAAATCACACCGCTCGTGTGCTCGCGGTTCAGGTGGATGTCCCCGGGGCGGGATGGCCCTGATTTCTGAGCCTCTTTGGGTGCGTTCATGAACGATCTAGTCCCGTGGGGTCCCACGATCACGGACCTTCCAGACGTTTCCGAGATCGCCCCGGGTTATTCCAGCGCGGGGTACCCGGAGGAGTTTTCCGAGTTGTTCGTAGACTCGCGAGTGCGCCTGATGCGCGCGGGCCGCGGACGCGTCGTTGCGTTTCGCAATGAGGACCTGCGCAAACTCGCTGCGGATCCGTGTGCCGGCAATATGCCTTTTGAGGCTCTGATGAAGCGGTCCTTTATCGAAGGGGCCCAGGACGCGCAGGTCGGGATCGAGAGCAGACCTGCGGCCAAGCGCTTTCTCATCGATCAGATCTTCACGGCGAATCCGCCACGCCACGGCCCGAAACGACAGATCCTCGCCAGGTCGATCATGCCCAGGTCGGTGGAAAGCCTGGCCGCTGTCGCCGAGCCCATTGTGGAGAATTTGATCGATGAACTGGCTGGATCGGGCGAGTTCGACCTGGCCTCAGCCTTTGCGGAGCCCCTGGCCGGCCGCTTCTGGGAGCAGGCCTACGGCATGACCGGTGAGGAACGGCAGCGGACCATGGTGGCGGTGCGAGCGATGGCCGCTCTTTTCTATGTGACCCGAACCCCGGATGAGATTGCCTCGCTCGACGTCGCGATCGGCGAATATATGGATGCGCTCGGAGGGGCCGTCGAGAGATCCATTCAAGCCGGCGGTAACGCACTGCTTCAATCCATGAAGACGCAGTTCGATGCTCTCGACATAGAGGGGAAACCACGCCATTTTGGCGACTGGGTGGCGACGAACGTCATTGACGGGCTGCATACCGCTGCGGTTGCCTGCGTCAACGTGTTGTATTGCCTGCTGCGCGCCCCGGCTGCGCTGGCGGCGGCACGCGCGGATGCGAGTCTGTTGCAGGGCGTGCTTGCCGAAGGGCTGCGAATGTTGGCTCCCGTGATTGTGACCAATCGTTTCGCGCTCCAGGACTTTGATTACGAGGGTACGCGGATTGCGGCAGGTACCGCCATCGCAATGCTCTGGGCCGCGGGAAATCGGGATCCTGCGATGTTCGAGGATCCCAACTCGTACAACCTGCAGCGTAAGCAGCGTACCCCGATGACTTTTGGTGGGGGCGTCCACGTCTGTCCGGGGCGCTATGTGGGCAGCATGTTGAGCTCCGTGGCGCTCAAAGCTCTCATCAATCCGGAGGTGGAAATCGCTCTGTGCGGCGAGCGGCCGCACTGGCAAGCACGCTCCTTCATGCGAATCGCCGATCGAGTGACGGTCACCGTCAGGCGCGTGGCGAAACGGTAGGGTGTGGCAGACCGCGGGGCGCGGCATGCAGGTTAAGGGGGAGAGGGTCATGGCGTTACGTTTTGCACAGCGGGCTCGCGAGGCTTATCAGTTTCCGCTCACCATCGGTCACTTGCTGGACTCCGCGGTGTTGACCTCGGCCGGTCGGGAGATCGTCTATCGCGATCAGGCCCGCTTTGATTATCGCAGCTTTCGCGAGCGCATCGGCCGGCTGGCATCCGTGCTGGCCGGGCTCGGCGCGCAAGAGGGTACGACAGTCGCAGTGATGGATTGGGACAGCCATCGTTACCTCGAGGCCTACTTCGCGGTTCCGATGATGGGCGCAGTGCTGCAGACGGTGAATGTCCGACTGGCACCGGCGCAGATCATGTACACGCTGGTGCATGCCAAGGCGGAGATTCTCCTCGTCCACCGGGACTTTTTCCCGATGCTCGAGACCCTGCTGCCGCAGTTGCCGAACATCAAGGCGGTGATTGCCATCCTGGACGGCGCCGATCTGCCGCTACCTTCCGGCGTTGCGGGCGAGTATGAACAATTGAGCGCCGCGGCGGATCCCGTCTTTGCGTTTCGCGACTTCGATGAAAATGCGCTGGCGACGACCTTCTACACGACAGGCACGACCGGCGAGCCGAAGGGAGTGTGCTTCAGTCATCGCCAGATCGTACTTTTCGTGCTCCACGCCAAGGCCCCTTTCGGAGCCCTGCAGGCTGGCGGTCTGGGGCACGGTGATGTGTACATGCCGCTCACGCCTATGTTTCACGTCCACGCTTGGGGCATGCCCTACATGGCGACGTTGTTGGGGCTGAAGCAGGTTTACCCCGGCCGGTATGAGCCGCAGACCATTCTCGATTTGCGCAAGCGCGAGGGGGTGACGTACTCGCATTGCGTCCCGACAGTCCTGCGCATGGTGTTGGATGCCGCCGATCGGTGTGCCGCCGATCTTTCAGGCTGGCGCATGAAGATCGGCGGATCCGCGCTGACCGCGGCGCTATGCAAGGAGGGCCGCGGACGCGGCATGGTGTTGGTCAGCGGCTATGGGATGTCTGAGACCGCGCCGACGATCGCGGTCGCCCGCACGCGCTCCGGCAACGATGACGAGGAGGCGCAGATCGCCGCCATGACCGTCTCGGGGGTGCCGATCCCGTTGGTTTCCGCTCGCATCGTCGACTCCGAGATGCGAGAGCTACCCAACGACGGAAAGACGCAGGGCGAACTCGTGGTGCGCGCTCCGTGGCTGACGCCGTGCTATATCGACGATCCCGCAGCCTCCGACGCCCTCTGGCGCGGGGGTTGGATGCACACACAGGACGTTGCGACAATCGACCCCGACGGCACTATTATCATCCGCGATCGCCTCAAGGACGTGATCAAGACCGGCGGTGAATGGTTGAGCTCGCTCACATTGGAGAATCTCATCGCCAGTGTTGAGGGTGTCGCGGAAGTCGCTGTGGTCGGAGTCTTTCACGCGCGTTGGGGTGAGCGGCCCATTGCCGTTATCCGGTATACGGGCGCGGCAGCGCCCACCTTGGAGTCGATCAATGCCCCCATCGCCGCCGCGGTTGCCCGGAACGAGCTCAGCCGCTACGCCCTGATGGATCGTATCGAGTTGGTCGAGGCAATGCCCAGAACCAGCGTCGGAAAGATCGACAAGAAGGCGCTGCGGAGACTCTTCTGGGAACCGCAGCCCGCCAAATCTCCCCGTTGAAACGACTGCCGGCTTGTTCGAAGTGGTCTAAGGGGCCAAGTCTTGAATCTGAACTATACGCTTGAAGAGCTCGAGTTCCGCGCGGCGGTCAGGGCATTTCTACGGGCGCAGCTGCCGGCGGATATCCGGGACAAGCTGCTCGGCGGCCGCATTGCGGATGCCGACGACATTCGACGTTGGCAACGCATTCTGCACGCGCAGGGCTGGGGTGGGTCGTCGTGGCCGGCGCAATTCGGTGGGCCGGGTTGGAGCCTGGTGCAACAGTACCTGTTCGAGCAGGAGTGCGCGCTCGCTGGAGCCCCGGCGCAACTATCCTTCGGAGTGAAGATGCTCGGACCGGTACTGATGCGTTTTGGCAGCTCGACACAACAGCAGTACTTTCTGCCGCGTATTTTGAGCGGCGAGCACTGGTGGTGCCAGGGATATTCGGAGCCCGGCGCCGGCTCCGACCTCGCCTCCCTAAAAACGCAGGCCGCGCGCGCGGGCGATGACTACGTGGTGAATGGACAGAAGGCCTGGAATACGCTGGGACAGCATGCCGGCTGGATGTTTTGCCTGGTGCGTACCGACCCGAGCGCCAAGCCGCAGCGCGGGATCTCATTTCTATTGATCGACATGAAAACCCCTGGCATCACGGTGCGACCGACGTCACTGCTGGATGGCACCCAGGAGGTGAACGAGATCTGGTTGGAGAATGTGCGGGTGCCGGTGGCCAACAGGGTGGGCGAGGAAAACCAGGGCTGGACCTACGCCAAGTTTTTGCTCGGACACGAGCGTACCAACATCGCCGGGGTCGGACTATCCCGGCGCGAACTCGCCCGTCTGAAGAGCATTGCCACCGAACAGACCCTTGACGGCCGCCCGCTGATTGAAGATCGGCGTTTCAGAGCGCGCATCGCCCAGCTCGAAATCGAGTTGACGGCGCTGGAGATCACCAACCTGCGTGTCATCACGGACCAGCGCGGCAATCAGGCTCCCGGGCCGGAAGCCTCGATTCTCAAGATCCGCGGGACCGAGATCATGCAGGCCATCACCGAGCTCATGATCGAGGCGGTTGGCCCCTACGCGCTGCCGTTCAGCGCCATCCCGGGAGCCGAGGCGCAACTGCCCGGGCCCGAGTATGCCGCAAGGCTGACCGCGACCTATCTCAACCGCCGCAAGCTCAGCATTTTCGGCGGATCCAACGAGATCCAAAAGAACATCATTTCGCAGATGATCCTGGGGCTTTAGGAGGCTAACGGTGGATTTCTCCTTCAGCGATGAGCAGCAGATGCTGCTCGACAGTACGCGGCGCCTCATCGCAGCTCAGTATAGCTTGGAACAGCGGCGCCGAATTCTCACCTCGAAGGAGGGGTTCTCTCGCGAGCTCTGGAAAGAGTTTGGATCCCTCGGTCTGCTCGCACTGAACGTTCCCCAGGAGGACGGGGGCCTCGAGGCCGGACCGGTCGGCACACTCCTGGTGTCCATCGCCTTGGGCGAGGCGTTGGTCATCGAGCCCTACCTCTCGAGTGCCGTGATCGCCACGCGCGCGATCGCAAGGCTTGCCTCACCCTCGCAGCGTTCACAGTGGTTGCCGCCAATGGCAGAGGGCGACTTGATCGCCGTGTTGGCACATGAGGAGCCGACTACACGCCACAGCGGGTCGATGATTCACACGCAAGCGCGGCGGGTCGGCCAGACTTGGACGCTAAGCGGACGTAAGGCTGTCGTGTACCACGCACCGCTGGCTGACCTGCTCCTCGTCTCGGCTCGAATCGAAGCTGCCGTAGGCGAGGAATGGGCCTTATTCGCAGTGCCCCAGGATAGCCACGGGCTGAAGCTACTCCCCGGTACGACCGTTGACGGACAACGCGTGGCCGATGTCGTGCTGGACAGCGTCGCGATGAGTGACGCTGCGCGGATCGGCGGGAATGTTGCTGCGGAATTGCCGGCGGTGTTGGACTATGGGACTGCCGCGCTATGTGCCGAAGCGCTCGGCGCTCTCGATAAGGTGCTCGCCATGACGATCGAGTACTGTCGAACTCGCGCGCAGTTCGGCGTACCGATCGGGCGTTTTCAGGCACTTCAGCATCGCCTGGTCGACATGCTCATCCATGTCGAGCAGGCACGCTCAATGGCCTACCTGGCGGCTTCGCGCTGCGAGTCAGAGGATCCCACCGAGCGCGCCGCGTCGCTTTCGGCGGCGAAAGTCATCATCGGCCAGGCCGCGCGGTTCGTCGGACAACAGGCGGTGCAGCTTCATGGCGGCATGGGCCTTACTGACGAGCTCGGTGTCAGTCATTACTTCAAGCGCCTCCTGGCCGCGGCGGCGCGCTTCGGCAGCACCGAGACTCATCTCGAGCGCTACGGGCAAACGCTCACTGAGCATATCCCGGGTTGCGCCGGTCCAACCGTCGCAACAGTCCAGGCCACACCAGAGATGCTCCCTGGCCGCGCGTGACCTCCCTGGCCGCCGCCGGCGCGCCATCCAGAATCGCCTGGCCAATCGGCACCAGCTCTGCGCCGCCCGCCTGCGCGCGCACTTGTATGTTGCACGCAGTTTCAAATTGATACATGAGGAGAAAAGCGTCCGCAGGCGTTGCACCGACTGTCAGGAGTCCGTGATTGCGTAACATCAGGTAATTCTGATTCCCCAGGTCCCTCACCAGTCGGGGCTTCTCCTCGGGGTTCAGCGCCACGCCCTCGTAGTCGTGATAGGCGAGCGAGGAGAGTATGAAAATCGACTTCTGGGAGAGGGGTAGCAGACCGCCGCGCTGGGCCGCGACAGCCGATCCGTTCAGCGAATGGGTGTGCAAGACGCACCTTGCGTCCTCGCGTGCTGCGTGAATGCAGCTGTGGATCGTGAATCCGGCTGGATTGATGTCATATGGCGATTGCATCAGCTTGCGCCCCTCCAGGTCGATCTTGACCAGCGAGGATGCCGTGATTTCCTCGAACATCATGCCGTAGGGATTGATGAGAAAATGGTGCTCGGGTCCCGGCACGCGCGCCGAGATGTGCGTGAACACCAGGTCATCCCAGCCAAACAGAGCCACCAGACGATAGGCCGCAGCCAGGTTGACCCGGGTCTCCCACTCTTCCGCGCTGACGCGGGACCTGACGTCGAAATCGATTTGGCTGATGGCGTTCATCGGCTCAACACTCCCCAGGTTCGGTGTGCCCGCGACGGGCGTCAATCACTGACGGCCGCGACCAGTTCGATTTCCACGGTAATCTGTCCGGGGAGCGACCCCATCCCAACCGCGGAGCGCGCGTGGCGGCCGATGTCCTCGCCAAAAACGGAAACCAACAGATCGGAGCACCCGTTGATGACCCGCGGGTGCTCGGCGAATTCGGGGGTAGCATTGACCATGCCGAGCACTTTGACAATCCGGGTCACGCGCGCGAGCGATCCCAGCGTCTCGTGCATCACCGCCAGAAGATTGACGGTCGTGAGGCGAGCGTGCTGATAGGCTTCCTCGGCGCTGACCGTTGCACCTACTTTGCCGACATGGCGCACTCCCGGGGCGACCGGACCTTGCCCGGACAGGAACAACAGGTTTCCGGTACGAATCGCCGGTACGAAGTTCGCAATCGGGGGCGGCGAGCGCGGCAGGACGATCCCCAACTCGTCCAGGCGCTCATAGGGTCCCATCGGTGGGGTCGCCGACATACCTCAGGCTCTCGCCGCCAGCCGCGCCTTCAAATTTTCGCCACCCTGCGCTTCGCCTCGAATCACCATCTCTCGCAGGGACTTTGGGCTCGTCCCCACACGTCGTACGATTTTGCCCCGCTCAGACGGGATGTAAACCTCAACGGTCTTTTTTTCCATCGCGTCCAGAATGATCGTGCCCGCGGCCTCCGCCGACATGGACGGAGAGGCGAAAGCGAGCTTCAAACCGCTATCGGCTTCCTGATCGAGCATCGGCGTCTCGGTGGAGGTCGGATAGACGATCGTGAACTTCAGCGGACTGTCGCGCTGCTCCAGTGCCACCGCGTGATGGAACGCCCGCAATGCGTGTTTCGAGGCGGCGTAACTGGAGAGCCCCGGAAAGGGCAGGAACGCCGTCATGCTACAGACCGTCACGAACTGTCCGGAACCTTGTCGCAGAAAGCGTGGCACAGTCGCGAGCATGCCGGTCATGGGGCCCACAAAGTTGACGTTCAGAGTATGCTGGTGTTGGTCAAGCGGCACCTTGTCCGCATAGCCTGCGTACGCGATCCCCGCGTTGTTCATGAGCACATCGAGCCCGTCGAGCCGGGCCCACGCCTCATCCAATACCTGCTCCCATTGTTCACGCCGCGTGACGTCGAGCTCAATGGCGCTGGCGCCGTCCCCGATGGCCGTCGCCACGGATTTCGCGCCCGCAAGATTGATATCGGCAATGAGCACCTTGTGCCCCCGCGCGACAGCAAGCCTGGCGATCGCAGCACCAATGCCGCTCGCCCCCCCAGTCAGCAGAATCCTTTTGGTCTTAGCCGTCTTCACTTCACTCGCCCATGAGCGCGACAGATAACCCCGCCGCCAGCGCGGGGGACTATGGCGGACTGCCATAAATATAGCAATAGCTATACTGTCTCCGGGGGCGAGTCCGCTGGGTAGTACGCCCAGGATTGCGCCGACGGGACAATGCTTGACAATTGACGTTCGATAGTAACAACTATACATCAACACAGCGTCGCCGGGCTAACGGGAGTCGCTTCTGGTGGACATGGCTCAAACCCAAGCAGCCGAGCGTGCGCCCGGCGGGGTGCAATGGATCGGTGCCTCGCCATCGGGTGGGCAACTTGCCGCGATCCTGCTGATTGGCACGATGGGGATGCTGATCTGCGGCGTGCAACCGGTACTGCTCGGATCCCTGGTGCTCGAGCACCGATTGAGCTCCGCAGCGCTCGGATGGGCTGTCACGGCCGAGTTTGTGACCTTGGCGCTCGGGATCTGGCTTGCCGGCACGTTTTGGAAACCTACGCGGATGCGCTCGCGGATCGCCCTCGCTGCGGTCCTCGCGATTGTCGCGGACTGCCTGGTGGTCCGCGAACATGGTACCCAGGTTCTGATCAACCGCGCCCTCGCAGGTGTCCCCGAGGGCGTCCTCGTCTGGGTGACTGCCTGCATGGTCGCGCGCTCACCGACTCCGGCGCGAATGGCGGGATTCTTCCTCACCCTGCAGAACGTTTCGCAATTCGCCTTCGCCGCGATTTTGCCGCCGACCCTGATGCATCGCTACGGCGCCGACGGGGGCTTCGTTGCCCTCGCTGCGACCGCGGCTCTCGCCCTGGTGGCGACGCCCTTCATACCGGATTCCTTCGCCGAGCTCCCCTCGTCCGGCGGTCATGCCGGGAAGCTCGCTTATTCCCCGAGCGTCATCGCCTGCCTGGTGTGCGTCTTTCTCATTTCCGCTTTTTCCATCGGTTTGTTCGCCTACCTCGGCCCCCTCGGCGCCCAGGCGCACTTGAGTGAGGAGATGATCGGTTATGCCGTTGCGGCGGTGCTTTGCGGGTCGACGTTGGGCTCGCTACTGGCGACCGCGCTCCCCAGAATTCCGCATTACCCCCTTTTCCTGGGGTGCCTGCTCATCAACACTGTCGTGGTCGGTGTTCTGGCCTCCATGCCCGGCCCGGTCGCGTTCCTGAGCGTCGCGGCACTGTTCGGCTTTTTCTGGCTCTTCTTTCTGCCTTACCAACTCCCCATGGCCATCGAGATAGACCCCACTCGTCAGATCGGAGTGGTGCTGCCGGGAGCGCAATTGGTCGGGGCAGGCGCGGGCCCGTTGCTTGGCTCGTTCCTCGTGACCGATACGGATGCGCGCGCCGCACTGCTGGTGTGTTGGGTTTGTTTCCTGATTGCGTTCGTGATTGCCACCGTGCAACATTTCCGGCGCCACAAACGGGATCGGGCGCACTCCATAACATCGTGAGCTGAAAGACATGTACCCAGAGCTGACTATGACGATTGACGGTGAGGGCGTCACCGCGGCGGGCCGCAGGCGCGAGCCCGTGATCAATCCGGCGACCGAGCAAACCCTGGGCTTGCTTCCCTACGCCACGGCGGCCGACCTCGATCGGGCCTTGGAGAGTGCCCAGCGGGCATTTGCGCTCTGGAAGGACGTTCCGGCACGTAACCGGGCGAGCATTTTGAAGCGGGGTGCAGAACTGATGCGCAACCGCATCGACACCATCGCTCGCGTGCTGACGCTCGAAGAGGGCAAGACTTTCGCCGAGGCGCGCGGCGAGGTCAGCGTTTCCGCCGATGTCATTGAGTGGTACGCCGAGGAAGGACGACGCGCCTACGGTCGGGTGATCCCGGGAGCGATCCCCGGTATGCGTCAGGTGGTCGTTTCAGAGCCCGTGGGTGTCGCGCTCGCCATCACGCCGTGGAACTTCCCGGCCCTGACACCTTGCCGCAAAATCGGTGGCGCGTTGGCCGCCGGTTGCTCGCTCATCCTCAAAGCTTCCGAGGAGACGCCCGGCACTGCAATTGAGATCGCAAGAGCCCTGCACGATGCGGGTCTGCCACCCGGGGTGTTGAACATAGTCTTCGGCGATGCCGCGGCCGTCTGCGCACATCTGATGGCGTCCCCAATCGTTCGCAAACTCTCGTTTACCGGCTCGGTGCCGGTCGGCAAGCGACTGCTCGCCGCCGCCGCAACGAACTTGCAACGTACCACCCTCGAGTTGGGTGGTCATGCCCCGGTGCTCGTCTTCGATGATGTGGATGTCGAGCGTGTGGCCGGCTTGCTGGCGCTCGGAAAATTCAAGAACGCGGGTCAGGTGTGCATCTCGCCGACGCGCTTTTTCGTGCATGAGCGCGTCTTCGAGAGCTTCGTTCAGCATTTTACTGCGCGCGCGCAGGCGCTGCGCCTCGGTGATGGTCTCGCCGCAGATACCGGCATGGGTCCCCTCGCCAACCCGCGACGGCAGGTCGCTATGGAAACACTCGTCGCCGAGGCGACAACCCGCGGCGCAAGGCTTTGCGGTGGCGGTCGCCGCGAGGGGACCACCGGGTACTTCTTCCAACCCACCGTGCTAAGCGATCCTCCTGATGACACGCGAGTCATGACGGAAGAGCCATTCGGCCCCATAGCGCCCATCACCCGCTTTCAGAGCCTCGATGAGGTCATTCGGCGCGCCAATTCACTCCCGGTCGGACTTGCGGCCTACGCCTTCACGGCGTCTAACGAGACGGCTCTCGCCGTGGGCGAACTGTTAAAAGCCGGGATGGTCGGCGTGAATACGTTGAGCGTCTCGAGCCCGGAGACGCCCTTTGGCGGAGTGCGCGAAAGTGGTTACGGGCAAGAAGGCGGCAGCGAAGGCATGCAGGCTTATCTCGATGTGAAATTCATCGCCCATGCGCGAGCGCCGTGAGAGCGATTCAGTGAATTTGCATCCCGCGCGTCCTGAGGAAGCCCCCCTCGATTCCCGCGAGAAGGGAATTCCGGGTAATGTGACCGGTGTGGCACCGGGTCAAGTCGCCGCACAGCATTGGAACCTGTTGCGCGAAGACCTGCCGTTACCGGTGGCCGTGCTGAGACAGGACGCACTCACACACAATCGGACCTGGATGCGCAACTTCCTGGGGCACCATGGCGTGCGGCTTGCCCCGCACGGCAAGACCAACATGAGCCCGGGGTTGTTCGACCTGCAGCTCGAGGACGGTGCCTGGGCGATTACGCTCGCCACGCCCCATCAAATTCAGGTCGCACGCCATTTCCGCTATCCGCGGATCTTTCTCGCCAACCAGCTCATCGGCCGCAGCGCCATCGAGTATGTGTTCGGCGAGCTCAATGCCGACCCGGGCTTCGAGTTCTACTGCCTGGTCGATTCCATTCAAAGCGTCCAACAGATCGTGCAAGTCGCGCGGCGAGTGCGTTCACCGCGGCGGATGTCGGTTCTGGTCGAGATGGGCTATCCGGGCGGCCGCACGGGCTGTCGTACCTTGGCCCAGGGGCTCGAGATCGCCCGATCGGTGGCCGCTCACCCCGATGCGGTGCAGCTTTGCGGTATCGAAGGGTTCGAAGGACTCATTCGCCAACCCTTCTTGGAGGAGACGATCCGCGCGATCCAGTCATTCCTCGCCACCGTGACCGAGCTGGCGCGTGCCTGCGAGGCGGATGGGCTGTTTCCCGATGCACCGATCCTCTTGAGTGCCGGCGGCTCCGCGTACTTCGACCTGGTGGTGCAGGCATTTTCCCAGGCCAACCTGACGCACCCCACTCTCGTGTTGCTGCGTAGCGGTTGTTACCTCACCCATGACTCTCTGATGTATACCGTCGCCTTCGATCGGATGAAACGGCGCTCGCCCGAAATTGCCACGCTTGGGGAAGGTTTGCGTCCCGTCATCGAGGTCTGGGCTTACGTGCAGTCACGCCCCGAGCCGCGGTTGGCCATCGCCGGCCTCGGCAAGCGCGATGTGTCGCACGACGAGCTGCCCGTGCCCCTGGCCTGGTATCGACCGGGGAGGGGGGCATCGCAACCAACCCCCATGCCCCCGGGACATCGCACTACGCGACTCAACGATCAACACGGCTATCTCGAGCTTCCGGAGGATTCGCCCCTCGCGGTCGGGGATATGGTGGGCTTTGGCATTTCCCACCCCTGTCTGACGTTCGACAAGTGGCGCGTGTTGCACCTGATCGATGCTGATTACAACGTGGTGAATTCCGTAAGAACGTATTTCTGAACACGGCTGAAGAGGGGAAATTCCTTGAGCGCGAATCCATTGAAGCAACGTTTGAGCGCGGGTAAAGCCTGTGTAAATGGCTGGCTCACGCTGCCCTCACCCTTCGCAGCCGAAATGATGGCGCAGACCGGATGGGACAGTCTGACGATCGATATTCAACATGGCTTGCAGGACTACCTGTCCGCGGTCGCGCTCATCCAGGTGATCCAGCGCTATCCGGTAACTCCGCTGGTGCGGGTTCCCCACAACGATCCCGGTATCATCGGCAAAGTTCTGGATGCCGGCGCCTGGGGTGTCATCTGTCCCATGATCAATACGGTCGAGGACGCCCGGGCCTTCGCCCACGCCTGCCACTATCCCCCACTCGGCGAGCGCTCGTATGGCCCCATTCGCGCGCGGGCCTACGGCGGTAAGACCCCCTATCACGAAATCGCCAACGGTCAGATCCTCGTGCTGCCGCAGATTGAAACACAACAGGCTGTGAACAACGCTGCGGCCATCCTGGATGTACCCGGTATCAGCGGCATCTACGTAGGGCCCAACGATCTCGGGCTGTCCCTGGGACTGCCTCCGATTCTCGATCGAGAGGAGCCGCAAATCCTCTCGATCTATGCAGGGCTGCTAAGGGAGACTCAACAGCGTGGCCTGGTGGCGGGCATGCACAATGCGGCACCTGCGTACGCGGCCCGGATGGTCGAGCTCGGCTTCCGCCTGGTGACCGTGGCCAGCGACCTGGCGCTCCTGGGCGGAGCCGCTCGCGAGGCAGTGCTCACCACCCGGAAGTTGAGCGGCGCTTTCGGCGAATGAGAGCGCTACTGTGTATCGGTAGCATTGGCTACCGAATGTGGGTTAAAAGGGACGCAGGCTGAAGCCAGCCAAGGGGGGCGGGCGCGCCGCGACGACCGCTAGGCGGCTACCCACCGCCTGCGCTCCCGCCTCTGGCGTATCATCGCGCATATGCCTGACTAACCCGGGAAGGAGTAGATCCCCATGGCGCGGAATAAGCCCGCAGCGGTACAGCCCAAAGCCGGTGCCCCCAGCGGCGCGGTAGAAAGTCGCAGGCCGCGCGCACCGAGAGACACCAAAGGCAAGCAAAGGCGGCGCCACGAGCCGCCGCAGGAAGGCCGCGCGCTGGTCACTTATGAAAAGCTAATCAAAGCCGCTGGCGAGCTGCTCGGGGAAGTCGGCTTCGAGAAACTGACCACCAATGCAATCTGCGCCAGAGCAGATCTGACACCCCCGGCCCTCTATCGATACTTTCATGACAAGTACGAGGTACTCGAAGCACTCGCGCGCAAGCTGCTCAAGAAGCAAAACGACGCTTTTGCCGCCTGGATGTTCCAGGGGGGCACCTGGAAAGACCCGGGCAGTCGCGCGAAAGCCTTGGAAGACTGGTTCCGCACGAGTGTTGGGGTCACCATGAGCGAGCCGGGCGCCGTGTGGACGCTGCGCGCGTTACGCGCTTTGCCCAATCTCGCTCATATCCGGCTCGAATCGCAGCGCCAATCGACGGATCAAATGTTCGAATTCCAGCGCCGCATATATCCGGATATACCCCCCGCGACGCTCTGGTGCCGTCTACGGGTGGTCGCGGAATTTGGCTTCGTGGTCGACGAATTGGCGCTGGAAGAAGATCGTATTCCGCACGACGTGCTCTTTCGCGAAGCCGCACGCGTGCTGGGCGTTCCCTACGACTACGACGGCGGAGCCGACGAATAGTCTTTGATACTGAACCCAAGAGTTCCAACGGTGTGTCGCTGCAACGGTGGCATATGCGCGTGGGGGTGCAGTGCGACCGGCGAATGATGCTGGATGACCCCAACCGCTACCTGACAGAGATCGCCGCCGTGTTGAGCTTCGCGGATCAGAGTCACTTCTCCAGAACGTTCACGCAGATCAACGGCATCACACCGCGTGAATGGGCGCGGCGCCGATCCTTGGAGCTGCTTCCGCCGCTCGATTTCACCCATGAGCGGCCGGACGAGTCGTACTCCGGCTGCGTCTTACTAACGGCACTCACAACCTGGCTACAACAGTTATTCCGTTCGCGTTACACGCAAGGATTTTTCGCGCTGGTCGCGCTCAAGAAACCGATCACGCACGTGAGCGAATAGGCGGGGAGGTAGGGGGCCGTATGCAATTGTTGAAGCGTCCCGTCCGAGAACTGGCCGAAGGTCAGGACCGGGCCATACAAACTCGTTCGCTTCCGTGATCACGATCCAGGAGCGTTCACCGTCGAGGCCGAGACGCTTTTTGGTCTCTGAGGGAATCTCAACCGCGTCGATGGGATCGGCTGGCGGCGTGTGCGTAATCGGAAGGACCAGGACTTCCCGCTCGCCGTCCTCGTCCGTGACCACCAACACGACGGCGCACGGGCGGTCTTTCATTCCTTCTTCGCGGCCTTCCTGGTGCTCTCTTCTCCAGAGATAGGAATACCGGATCACCAGACCGGCATGCGGTTCTGGAAAGCTCACGGTGTGCTGTCTTTGAGCTCCCGATCAAGGTCTGCGTACTGATCTGGAACTTTAGCCGCCCGAAGGGCCGCGACATGACGCTCGGACAGTTCGCCTGCAGCGATCACTTTCCGATCCCGGCGCTTGAGTCGGGCGTACTCCTCCGCCGAAATCAGTACCGTCCGATCCCGGCCATTCTTCGTGATAGTGACTACCTTCGTAAGCGCTATGTCCTGGTACGCGCCGATGTTGCGATGGAACTCGGCCGCGGTGACCTTTACGATGTCATCGATACGCATAATACGCAACTCCTGAGATTTGCAGATTGTACGTAAAGTGCGCAGTATCCGCAAGCATTTGCACTCGGTCCCTTCCGGGCGGCATCGCCCGGGAATCGGAGGCCAGTTCAGATGGAGCGAAGTTAGCGGACTAAGTGACTCCAGGGGCTCGTTGCGGGGGCGTTTAGGTGTATCGCGGACCGTCCGTAACTCCGTGAGCCCATAGGAACTTAGCCAGCCCAGCCTCTTCGGTAGGGTATCATCCCGCTTTTAGTGCCTTGAGTGCGTGCCCCCGGCCTCGGCCAGGCGCCTTTATCGAGCGCGCGGGCGAAAGTAATCGGAGGGTGGGTTGGGTTGTGTACAAATTGGGTACATATCCGCCCGAATTTGAAGTCATGAGTGTCGAAAAATCTACAACGAATTCAAGTGCTTCAAGCCTAATTCGCAACTTCTCCATTATCGCCCACGTCGATCACGGTAAATCCACCTTGGCCGACCGGCTCATCCAGCTTTGCGGGGGTCTGCAGGACCGCGAGATGCAGTCCCAGGTGCTGGACTCCATGGAGCTCGAGCGCGAGCGCGGCATCACCATCAAGGCGGCCAGCGTCACCCTCTACTACACAGCCCGGGACGGCCAGCGTTACCAGCTGAACATGATCGACACTCCGGGCCACGTGGACTTCTCCTACGAGGTCTCCCGGTCCCTGGCCGCATGCGATGGCGCGTTGCTGGTCGTAGACGCTTCCCAGGGTGTCGAGGCGCAGAGTGTCGCGAACTGCTACACGGCGATCGAGCAGGGCGTCGAAGTCCTCCCGGTCATCAATAAGATCGACCTTCCGTCCGCCGATCCCGACCGCGTCTCGAAGGAGATCGAGGAAATCATCGGTATCGACGCCACCGATGCGGTCCGCGTCAGCGCCAAGACAGGCGAGGGCGTGCCAGAGCTCCTGGAGGAGCTGATAAAGCGTATCCCGCCCCCGAAAGGCGATCCCGACGCCGCGCTCCAGGCCCTCATCATCGATTCCTGGTTCGACAACTACGTCGGCGTGGTGTCGCTGGTGCGCGTCATGAATGGCGCGCTCAAGAGCGGCGACAAGATCCGGGTGTTCTCCACGGGTCGCAGCCATCAGGTCGACCGGCTCGGACGCTTCACGCCCAAGCCCATCGTGCAGCAGAGCCTCGCCACCGGTGATGTCGGTTTCGTCGTCGCCGGCATCAAGGAGATCGATGGTGCCCCGGTGGGAGACACCATCACGCTGGACAGCCGGCCCGCCGAGACGCCGCTCCCCGGCTTCAAACAGATCAAGCCCCGCGTGTTCGCAGGCGTTTTTCCCATCAACTCCGAGGACTACGAAAGCTTCCGCGACGCCCTCGCGAAGCTGCGTCTCAACGACTCCGCGCTGCACTACGAGCCGGAGGTCTCCACCGCGCTCGGCTTCGGTTTCCGCATCGGCTTCCTCGGGCTGTTGCACATGGACATCGTCCAGGAGCGCCTCGAGCGCGAGTACGAGCTGGAGCTCGTCACCAGCGCGCCCACCGTGGTCTACGAGGTCGCCCGCACCGACGGCACGCTCGTCTATGTCGACAATCCCGCGAAATTGCCCCCCTCCAACGAGATCGAGGAGCTGCGCGAGCCCATCATCATCGCCAACATCCTGGTGCCGCCGGACCACGTCGGCGCGGTGTTGAAACTGTGCAACGACAAGCGCGGCAGGCAGAAGAAGATGCTCTACGTCGCCACGCAGGTCTCGCTGCAATACGAGCTGCCGCTGGCCGAAGTCGTGCTCGACTTCTTCGACCGCCTGAAGTCCGTGAGCCGCGGGTATGCGTCCTTCGACTACGAATTCAGCCATTTCCAGAGCGCGCCGCTGCAGAAGCTCGACATCCTCATCAACGGCGACAAGGTCGACGCACTGTCCATCATCGTGCACCGCGACAACGCCTACCAACGCGGCCGCGAGCTCGTGGACAAGATGCAGGAGCTCATCCCGCGGCAGATGTTCGAGGTCGCCGTACAGGCCGCCATCGGCAGCGCCGTCATCGCGCGCGCCACGGTGAAGGCGCTACGCAAGAACGTGCTCGCGAAGTGTTATGGCGGCGACGTGAGCCGCAAGCGCAAGCTGCTCGAGAAACAGAAAGAAGGCAAAAAACGCATGAAGCAGGTGGGGCAGGTCGAGATCCCGCAGGAAGCGTTTCTCGCTGTACTGCAGGTCGGCCGTAAGGAATGAACGGGCTGCACCGGCCGCAGGCCGCGGGGGAGGGCCGCCCCTTTTTGCCCGGGGCGCCTCACCCTCGGCGCATTGCCGGGGTATCCCAACAGGTCCGCGCCGGCTGCTGAGGGCAGCCGGCTTTCCGCAAATAACAGATCAAGGTCGCGTATGTCGCAACTGCTGATGCAGATCATCGTTCTCCTGTCGTGGCTCGCGCTTCCGGTGGGCTTGCTGTGCATAGCCGACGACTGGTTTTTCCGGCCGCGACGCCAGATCCTCGCGGCTCCCCAGGAGGCGCGCGACCCCCCGCTCATCGCCTTGGCCTACCACGCGCTGCCGGTTCTGATCGGCGCCGCGGTGCTGCGGCTGCTCGTGGCGGAGCGGCTCGATTTCAGCGCGGTCCTGTTCGGCATCACGCTCCTCACCGGCCTCGTGTGGGCCGTGGATGCGCTATTGCTGGCGCCGCGCCGCCGGGCGGCCGCGACCGCGGCGGGCAAGGACCCAACCCTCATCAGGGAGCCCGGCACGGTCGATTACGCGCGCAGCTTCTTCCCCGTCGCCCTGGTGGTGCTGGTGCTGCGCTCCTTCATTTTCGAGCCTTTCCGCATCCCGTCCGACTCCATGATGCCAACCCTGCTCGACGGCGACTTCATCATCGTCAACAAGTACGCCTACGGCCTGCGCCTGCCGGTCATCAACCGCAAAGTCGTCTCCATCGGCTCCCCGCAACGCGGAGATGTGGTCGTGTTCCGCTATCCGCTCGATCCATCCGTGAACTACATCAAGCGCCTCGTCGGCCTGCCGGGCGATCATGTCCAGGTGCGCAACGACAGGATCACCATCAACGGCACCCCGGTGCCTTTCAGGATCGCGGGCCCCTACAACGATGGCTGCTACGTCAATTTCCTGCTGGCCGAGGAGCAGCTGGGCCGGCATCGGCACGAGGCTATGCTTTGCCCGGTGCCGCTCGATCCCTCCCCGGGGCCGCTGCCCGGGTGCGATCGCAAGGAGGTTCGCGGGTACAACTGCGGTGACGGCCAGCCGGCCGCGTCGCTGTTGTCCGACGGACCGGTGTGGGATCGCGTGGTGCCGCCCGGGCAGTACCTGATGATGGGCGACAATCGTGACAACAGCGAGGACGGCCGCGTGTGGGGCTTCGTGCCCGAACAGAATCTGGTCGGCAAGGCGACCCGGATCTGGTTCAATTGGGACCCGCAGCGCTCCGGCGGTCCGAAGTGGAGCCGCATCGGCTCCCCCATCCAATAGGAGCCGCCCGCGGTCTCCAACGTAAGAGAGGGCATCGATGCGTAAACACCAACGTGGTATCACGCTCATCGGGTGGATCATCCTCCTGGCGCCCGTGGCGATCGTGTTTTACGCCGGCATACGCCTGGCGCCCGTGTACCTCAACTACATGAAGGTGGTCCACACCCTCGAGCA
This sequence comes from uncultured Steroidobacteraceae bacterium, assembly GCA_964508005.1. Lineage (GTDB taxonomy): Bacteria > Pseudomonadota > Gammaproteobacteria > Steroidobacterales > Steroidobacteraceae > 13-2-20CM-66-19. The sequence goes on along the minus strand of CAZDTG010000009.1, from coordinate 17,327 downwards.
GGTCTCGACCGAAGTCCGCAGCGAGACGGCCACCGTGGACGGCATCCGCAACGTCATCGGCAAGCATTTCGACATCGAGAGCGTCGAGTACCCCGAGGTGAAGGATCTGAAGGTCACCCGTAATAACGGCATCTGGCAGATCCAGGTGAACTACGACGACCAGGCGCCGCTGTTCGCGAACCTGTTCATCCTGGTAACGTTCGACAAGACGGTGAAGCTCAAAACCGGCGCCACCGAGTGAGCGGGGCGTCCCGCGAGGGGAAATGGCGAGCGCGGATTGGCCAGCGCGTTGGGTTCGTGAGCGGCTCGGACACGAGCCGCGCGACCTCAACCTGTTCATGGCGGCGCTCACCCACCGCAGCGCCTCCGGCCGCAACAACGAGCGGCTCGAGTTCCTGGGGGATGCGGTCCTCAATCTTGCCATCGCACGCCATCTGTACCTGGCGTTCCCGGCAGCTTCCGAGGGCGACCTGAGCCGCCTGCGGGCGCGGGTCGTGAGCGCCGAGCCCCTGGCCGAAGTGGCCGCCGCGATCGGCCTGGGGGACGAGCTGCAGCTGGGCTCCGGCGAGCTCAAGACCGGGGGCTTCCGCCGCCAATCGATTCTCGCGGACGCCCTGGAAGCGGTCTGCGGCGCTCTGTTCCTGGACGGCGGCCTGGATGCCGCGGAGAAGGTCATCCGCCGGCTGTTCGAGGCGCGGATCAGCGCGTTGCCCGCCCCGGAAACGCTCAAGGATGCGAAGACCCGCCTGCAGGAATATCTGCAGTCGAGGGGCCATGCGCTGCCGCGCTACGCGGTCGACCACACCGAGGGCGAGGCGCACGCCCAGACCTTCCATGTCACTTGCGACGTCCCCGATATCGGGCGCCACAGCGAAGGCAGCGGCTCGAGCCGCCGCCGCGCCGAGCAGGAAGCGGCCGAGCGCATCCTCGCGGAAATCGAAGGCAGCTGAAGCGGCGGCGTCGCCCGGGGAAGTGGGCTAGCCTGGCCAGATAGGTACCCGCACTACACGCTCCGCCAGGCATGCCCGTCAGTCGGATAAGCTATCGTCCCTACGTTCAATTTTTCTGCAGGCGCAAGGCAAGGCAGGCCCTTTTGGCAGACGCACCCTCCCCGGAATTCCGCAGCGGCTTTGCTGCTCTCGTCGGCCGCCCGAACGTCGGCAAGTCGACCTTGCTGAACGCCCTGGTGGGGCAGAAGGTGAGCATCGTAACGCCGCGGCCGCAGACGACACGCCACCGCATTGTTGGGATCTCCCGCATGCCGGACGCCGAGATCGCCTTTGTGGACACCCCGGGTTTGCACCAGCGCGCCACCCGCGCACTCAACAAGGCTATGAACCGCACCGCCGCGAGCGCCTTGGAGGGCGCCGACATCGTCGTGCAGGTCGTCGAGGCCACTCGCTGGACCGCGGAAGACGACCTCACCCTCGAGCGCATAAAGAGCTCGGGACGGCCCGCCATCCTGGCCGTGAACAAGGTCGACCGCGTCCATCCGCGCGAGCTGCTGCTGCCCTACATCGCCTCCGTCTCGGAAAAACACGCTTTCCTGGAGGTCGTGCCGATCTCGGCCCTGAAAGCGGACGGCATCGCCGACCTGCAGCGCACGATCGCCAGACATCTGCCGAAGTCGCCGGCCATGTTTCCCGATGGCGAGCTGACGGATCGCGGCCGCGAGTTCCGCATTGCCGAGATGATCCGCGAGAAATTGACCCTGGAGCTCAATCAGGAAGTGCCGTACGGCATCGCCGTCGAGGTCGAGCGGATCGTCGAGGAAGACGGACAACTGATGGTCGATGCCGCCATCTGGGTCGACCGCGAAGGTCAGAAGCCGATCGTCATCGGCGCGAAGGGCGAGCGTCTGAAGCGCGTCGGGCGCTCGGCACGGCTCGCCTTGAACCAGCTTCTCGGACAGCGGCTGCATCTCACGCTCTGGGTGAAGGTCCGCGAGAATTGGGCCGACAACGCCCGTGCCCTGCAGGAGCTCGGGCTCGAATGAGTCGCAATCCCCGCCGCATCCAGCTCACGCCGGGCTACGTCCTCCACCACCGCCCATACCGCGATACGAGCCGCATCCTCGAAGTGGTCACCCGCGACCATGGACGGCTCTCGCTGTTTGCTCGCGGCGTGCGCGGGCCGAAGGCAAAGCTCGCCTCCATCCTGCAGCCGTTTCACATGCTGCTGCTTTCCTGGACAGGCCGCGGCGAGGCGGCGCAACTCACGGGAGCGGAGAGTGCGCAGGCAGCCCCGCCGGTGCCGGCCGCGTGCCTCATGGCCGCCTTTTACCTGAACGAATTGTTGATGAAGCTGACGACGCGCCACGATCCGCTGCCCCTGCTGTTCGATACGTATCACGAGACCCTCGAGAGCCTGCGGTACGGCGCGGGTCTCGAGCCCGCATTGCGGGTGTTCGAGAAGCGCTTACTGGAGGCGCTCGGCTATGGCCTCGATCTGGGTGCCGAGGCGCATACGGGCAAGCGCATCGAGCCCAGCGGGTACTATCATTTCCGTCCCGAGCAGGGACTCGTCGCAACGGTTGCCGATGCGGCGGGCGCGCTCGCCGGACACTCGCTCATCGGCCTGGCGAACGAGCGCCTGGCCGAAGCGCGCGAGCTGGAAGATTCACGTCGGCTGCTGCAGGCAGCGCTGGCACACTGTCTCGAGGGCCGCCCGCTCGCCACCCGTGCCGTGGCAAGGGCCGTGGTCCGCCGCGAACTGACCCATGACCTGTAAATCCATCGCCTTGGGCGTCAACATCGATCACGTGGCCACGCTGCGGCAGGCCCGCCGCGGCCGTTATCCCGACCCCGTGCACGCGGCTTTGGCCGCCGAAATGGCCGGCGCGGACAGCATCACCCTGCATCTGCGCGAGGATCGCCGGCATATCCAGATCCAGGACGTGCACTCCCTGCGGGACCTGCTCAAGACCCGCATGAATCTCGAGATGGCCGTGACCGACGAGATGCTCGACATCGCGCGCGTCATCCGTCCCGGCGATTGCTGTTTCGTGCCGGAGCGGCGCCAGGAGATCACCACCGAAGGCGGCCTCGAGGTGGCCAGCCAGGTCCAGCGGATCAAGGATGCGACGGCCGTCCTCATGGGGCAGGGCATACGGGTTGCCTTGTTCATCGATCCCGATCCCCCGCAGATCGAAGCCGCCGCGCAAACCGGGGCTGCCGCCGTCGAGCTGCACACCGGCACGTATGCGGAGTCGGCCGGCTCGCGGCAGGCCACGGAGCTTGAACGGCTCCACGCGGGCGCGCGGCTGGCGGCGAATCTCGGACTCGAGGTGCATGCGGGCCACGGGCTGCACTACCACAACGTGCAGCCCGTCGCCGCTATCCGCGAGATCGTCGAGCTGAATATCGGCCACGCCATCGTCGCGCGCGCCCTGTTCGAAGGACTGTCCGCCGCCGTGCGCGAGATGAAGGCTCTCATGGTGGCGGCGCGCGAATGATCTTCGGAATCGGCGTCGATGTGCTCGAAGCCAGGCGCATCGACCAGACACTCGAGCGATTCGGGTCGCGCTTCGTCCGACATCTCCTGATGCCCGCCGAGCAGGCGCAGCTGGCGAGGACGCAGCGTCCCGCACGCTTCCTCGCGATGCGCTTCGCGGCGAAGGAGGCGATCGTGAAGGCCATGGGCACCGGGTTCGCGCATGGAGTATGGATCCGCGACGTGGGCGTGGTGCAGAACTCCTGGGGCAAGCCCGAGGTGGTCTTCTCCGAGCGCGGCGAGCGCGTGCGCCAGGGACTCGGCATCGGCGAGGGCCACGTGACCCTCACGGACGAGGCGGGGCTCATCGTCGCAGTCGCCGTCTTGATGAAGGCAATGCCGACATGAGCGCCACTGACCGCGCCGCCAACACACCATGAACTGCCTCGTCTTCGACATCGAAACCATCCCCGACGTCGCGCTCGGCCGCCGCCTTTACAATCTCGACGGACTCCCGGATGAGCAGGTCGCGAAGGCCATGTTTGCTCTGCGCCGCCAGAGCACCGGCAACGACTTTCTGCCGCACGAGCAACAGCGCATCGTCGCGATCTCGTGCGTGCTGCGCAGCCGCGACGGTCTCAAGGTCTGGAGCCTCGGTGACTTGAATTCCACCGAGGCCGAGCTGGTGGAGCGCTTCTTCGACGGCATCGAGCGCTTCTCGCCCGATCTCGTTTCGTGGAACGGCTCGGGCTTCGACCTCCCCGTGCTCACGCTGCGCGCGCTCGCGGCCGGCGTGCAGGCCCCGCGCTATTGGGAAACGGGTGACGGCGATACCGCCTTCCGTTACAACAACTACCTGAGCCGCTATCACTGGCGCCACACCGATCTCATGGACGTGTTGTCCGGCTACCAGGGGCGCGGCCGCGTCTCGCTGCAGAATGCGGCCTGTCTGCTCGGCCTTCCCGGCAAGTTGGGATTCTCCGGGGCGCAGGTCTGGGACGCCTGGCTCGCCGGCAACCTGACCGGCATCCGGCAGTATTGCGAAACGGATGTCCTCAACACCTACCTCATCTACCTGCGCTTCGAGATGATGCGCGGCCGCTTCACGCGCGAGCGTTACACGGAGGAGGTCGAGCGCGTGAAGGCTCTCCTGCGTGCCGGCAAGGACCCGCACCTGGCCGGGTTCCTGGGCGCCTGGGAAGCAACGGCTTGAGCGGCCGCAAAGTCGTTTCCCGGACTGTCGAGGTCGCGACGGTCGCCGGCCTCACGCACACGGGCGAGGGGATCGTTCGCGGCGGCAAGGCAGTCTTCGTCCCCGGAGCGTTGCCCGGCGAGAGCATCAAGTTCCGGCGTACGCGCGCCCACCGCCAACACGATGAGGCGGAGCTGATCGAGGTGCTGGCACCCGCTGCCGAGCGCGTCGAGCCGCGCTGTCCGCACTTCGGTGTCTGCGGCGGCTGCGCGTTACAACATCTCGCACCGCAGGCGCAGCTCGAAGCCAGGCAGGCGGAGTTGCGGGACAACTTCGAGCGCGTGGCGCGGGTAACGCCGCGGACGTGGCTCCCACCCCTGCGCGGACCGGTGTGGGGCTATCGGCGCCGCGCCCGGCTCGGCGCGAAATTCGTCACCAGGAAGGGCAGGGTGCTGGTGGGTTTCCGCGAGCGCCTCACCCCCTACATCGCCGACGTCCAACACTGCGATGTGCTCGCGCCCCCGGTCGGCGATCTCGTCGCACCGCTCGGCAATCTCATCATGACTTTGAGCATCCGCGAGCGGCTGCCACAGATCGAGGTGGCAGTGGCGGACAACGCCGTGGCACTTGTCCTGCGCGTCCTCGATCCTCCCTCCGCGGCCGATCTCGAGCGCCTACGCGAGTTCCGCTCGACTCACGGGGTGCGGCTGTACCTGCAGCCGGCCGGACTGGAGTCAGTGCAGGAGCTCGATGCCCCCGGAGAGCCGCTGCGCTATCAATTGCCCAAGCACGAGCTGCAGCTTCAATTCCTGCCCACCGACTTCATCCAGGTGAACGGCGCGGTGAATGAGGCGTTGGTCTCGCGGGCCCTGGAGCTGCTGGAGCTCACCCCGTCCGCCGAAGTTCTCGACCTGTTTTGCGGCATCGGCAACTTCACCCTCCCCATGGCGAGGTCCGCCCGGCGCGTCGTGGGTGTCGAGGGTGATGCGGCACTCGTCGCACGGGCCCGCCACAACGCGCACTTGAATGGCTTGCGGAATACGGAGTTTCACGTGGCCAATCTGGCCCAATTGCCGCAAGACCCGGGCGCCGCGGCGCACGGTGTACCCTGGCTTCGCGGGGACTATACGCACGTCGTACTCGATCCGCCGCGAGCGGGCGCCCGCGAGGTGTTGGCGTCGGTCGCGAGCCTCGCGCCAGAACGGGTGTTGTATATTTCCTGCCATCCGGGGAGCCTCGCACGGGACCTGGGCGTGCTGGTCAACGAACATGGCTTTACTCTCGAAGCGGCGGGTGTCCTCGACATGTTTCCCCATACGGCACACTTCGAATCCCTGGCCCTCCTGAGCCCCGGCAAGCGCTCCGGTAGCGCGCCATGAGTCTCGGTCCCCTGATGATCGACCTCGAGGGCACTGCCATCACTGCCGAGGAGCGTGAGCTCATGCGCCATCCCCTGGTGGGTGGTGTGATCCTGTTCACACGCAACTATGTCGATCCGGCGCAGCTCACGGGAGTTGTGGCGGGTATCCACGCCGTGCGTAGCCCGCCTCTGATCGTCGCGGTGGACCAGGAGGGCGGCCGCGTACAGCGCTTCCATAAGGGCTTCTCCCGGCTTCCGCCGGCCCGGCTGATCGGCCATGCCTTCGACCAGGACCCCAAGGGCGGGCTGGAGTTGGCGCGGCGCACGGGCTGGCTCATGGCCGCCGAGCTGCGCTCGCATGGGGTCGACATCTCCTTTGCCCCGGTCGTCGACCTCGACTTTGGGGTCAACGAGGCGATCGGCACCCGGGCGTTCCACCAGCGCGCCGACGTGGTTGGCCAGCTGGCCGCCGCGTATATCCACGGCATGCGGGATGCCGGCATGGCGGCCACCGCCAAACACTTCCCCGGCCATGGGGCCGTGATCGCCGATTCCCACCATGTGCTGCCGGTGGACCGCCGTGAGCTGGTGGATATGTCCGACGACCTGTCCCCCTACCGCCGGCTCATCGCGAACGGGCTGCCCTCCATCATGGTCGCTCACATCGTGTTTCCGGCCTTGGACAGCGCGCCGGCGAGCCTCTCCTCTCGTTGGATTCGCGACGTGTTGCGCGGTGAGCTGCGGTTCCAGGGCGTAGTCTTCGCTGACGATCTGTCAATGGGAGGAGCCGCCGCGGCGTACGGGGATGTGGTCGCCCGTGCCGAGCAGGCGCTTGCAGCAGGCTGTGACATGCTACCGGTTTGTAACAATCGCGCGAGCGTGATCAAGCTGCTCGACGGACTGAAGGTGGAGCCCGAGCCGGCTTCGCGGCTGCGGCTGGTCCGCCTCCACGGGCGCGATGGCCTGCCCCGGCAGGAGCTGACCGCGCTGCCGGAATGGATACGCAGCCAGGAGCTGCTGGCGCGTTACGCCACGACGCCGGCACTGAAACTGGAACCCGGGAAGTCATGAACAACTGGTCGGTGGAAGCCTGGCGAGCCCTGGTCGAGGGGGCCCCCGAGGGGATCGTGATCTGCGATGCCGCCGTGCCCGACCACCCCGTGATATACGCGAACGCCGCCTTCTCCCAGATGTGTGGTTATCCGGTCGCCGCGATCCTGGGGACCAACCTCCGCATCCTCCAGGGGAACGACCGCGACCAGGAGACGCGCCAACGCATGCGCGAGGCGATCGCAAAGGGCGAGCCCGCCCGGGTGCTCATCCGCAACTACCGCCCGGACGGCTCGCTTTTCTGGAACGAGATCGTCATCCAGCCGGTACGCGACACAACGGGACGGCTCACTCACTTCATCGGCTATCACCGCGATGCCAGCGAGCGTCTGAAAAACGCGGAGCGCGCGGCGCAGGGCCTGCCCCCATGGCTGCGCGAGGATCGCCTCACCGGCCTGCACTCGCGCGCCTACTTCGAGGAGCTTCTACAACGCGACTGGGCGCTGGCGCAGCGCGATTCACACGAGATCGGACTCACCCTGTTCGACATCGACGATCTCGCCACCTACAACGAGACTTTCGACAGGTCCGCCGGGGATGCCTGCATCCGCCGCATCGCCCGTGTGATCGGCGCATCGTACCGCCGCGGCGGCGACCTCGTTGGACGTTGGGAAGGCGGGACATTCGCGGTCCTCACCCAGGGCGAAGCCGCGGAGCGTGCCTCCCAATACGCGCAGGTCGTGGCGCAACGCGTGCGCGACCTGTTGATGCATCATCCCCGCGCCGGCTCCGGCCGCTTCGTTACATTGAGCGCCGGCGTCGCGAGCCTCGTTCCCCCGCGCGAGCTGTCACTCGATGCCCTGTTGAGAGCCTGCCGCGCCTCCTTGAAACGCGCCAAGTCGCTCGGCAAGAACAGCATCTCCACCGCCGAGGCGGCCGACTTTCAGTAGCACGCGGCGGCCGTCAGAGCCCGCTGCAACGGCGCCGGTGTTCCGACGCATCACCGTCCCGGAGGCCGCGCCCCTTGCGCAGGCGAAACCAAGGCGATCACTCCAAACGCCGGATGATCGTAGTAATTGCGCTCGTAGAACCGAATACGCCGACTCTGATTGATCAAAAACGTCGTCCCCGGGGCCGCCCCCAGTCCCGCCGGCGGCGATGGATCCGCATACGTCAGCGCCATCCCCAGGTGCAGATACTGCCCGCGCTCCAGGAACACCGTCCCACTCAGCCCTTGCGCGTCCACCCCGAGCTTCTGCAGCGGAAACCCGGCTCGCGTACCCCACCCGCTGGCTGTCTGCGACCAGGCAACATGAGCCACCGGCACGAACGCGCCGCTCGAGCGGAGCTTGTTCTCGATGTCCGTGAGCTGATACGCCGTGCTCGGTATGGAGGCGACGAAATGTCCCACTTGCGATGAGCCGCTGGAGGCTTCATCCCCCGCAACGCTGTTGGCCGCTCCAGCCTCCCCGGTCCAGTTCTCCGCGCCACCCTGTGCCGACGTAGCGCGAAAGATGATGAGCTCGATGTTGTAGGTCGGACTCGGCGCCGATTCCTGCGAAGCGGCAGGCATATAGCAAGCCAGAGCAGCCAGCATCGTAAGGCAGAGCGTCCGCAGACGCGTGGTGCGAAGGTTCATCACTGCATTCTACTGCACCAATACGCGAGCACGCTTCACAGCCCCCCGTATGGCGCTCATTTGCGACGGTCGCGGCTCGCGCTGTCGGCCTTGGACCCCATGCCGGCCGCCTCGGCCCTCGGCTTCTCCGCGAGCAATTGCAGCAGCGCACCCGCAAAGACGAAGCGCGCCTCCTCTGTCGGCAGCTGCCGCATGATCCGCAGCTTGAGCGGCCCCTCGAGGCGATAGTCCCGCGCTCCCTTCTGCACCATGCGCACGATCGTGCCCGGATCGATGGAATTACGCTCCTCGAAGATCACCGAGCCGCCCTGCGGCCCGATATCCAGCCGCCGCACCCCGATCGCCCGCGCGAGGAGCTTCAACTTCGCAATCCGCAGCAGACTCTGCGTTGCCGGCGGCAGGGGCCCGAAACGGTCATACATTTCGGACGTCAGCTCATCGAGAGCCTCGTCGCTCGCGGCGGCCGCAATCCTCTTGTACAAGCTGAGCCGCACGTGCACGTCCGCTATGTAAGTCTCCGGCACGAACGCGGGCAGGCGCAGCTCGACCTCGGTCGCGGCGACGAGGGGCTTGTCGAGCGCCGGCTCGCGACCCTCCTTGAGCGCCTTCACCGCGTGGTCGAGCATGTCGAGATACATCGCCAGCCCGATCTCGGTCATCTGGCCGCTCTGCTGCTCGCCGAGCAACTCTCCCGCGCCGCGGATTTCCAGGTCGTGCGTCGCGAGCACGAATCCGGCACCCAGCTCCTCCATCGACTCGATCGCTTCGAGCCGCTTCGCCGCGTCCCCGGACAACGCCTTGCGCGGCGGCGCGATGAGGTACGCATAGGCGCGGTGATGCGAGCGTCCGACGCGGCCGCGCAGCTGGTGCAGCTGCGCGAGGCCCATATGGTCCGCGCGGTTGATCATGATGGTATTGGCCGTAGGCACGTCGATGCCGCTCTCGATGATCGTCGTGCACACGAGCAGATTGAACCGGCGGTGATAGAAATCCACCATCAGCTGCTCGAGATCCCGCGCTCTCATCTGGCCGTGACCGATGCGCACGCTGGCCTCCGGAATGAGCTCCTGTACCTCCGCGGCGATCTTGTCGATCGTGCGGACTTCGTTATGCACGAAGTACATCTGTCCACCACGGCGCAACTCGCGCAGCGCCGCCTCGCGCAGCGTCGGTGCGTGCCATTCAACGACGAACGTCTTGATGGCCAACCGTTCCGCCGGCGGCGTCGTGATCAACGACAGGTCGCGCAAGCCGCCGAGCGCCATGTTGAGCGTGCGCGGTATCGGGGTCGCCGTCAGGGTGAGCACGTGCACATTCGCGCGCAGCGCCTGCAGGCGCTCCTTGTCGCGCACTCCGAAGCGGTGTTCCTCGTCCACGATGATGAGGCCGAGGTCCTTGAAACGCGCATGCGCATGCAGCAGGCGGTGAGTCGCGATGACGATGTCGACCGCGCCGCGCTCGATACCCTCGAGCGTCGCCTGCGTTTCCTTCGCATTCCCGAAACGGGAGAGCGCTTCGATGCGCACGGGCCAATCCGCGAACCGATCCCGGAAATTCGCCAGGTGCTGGTGAGCGAGGAGCGTGGTCGGCGCCAGCACGGCCACCTGCTTGCCGCCCTGGACGGCGGCGAAGGCCGCGCGCATCGCGACTTCCGTTTTCCCGAAGCCAACATCGCCGCAGACGATGCGATCCATGGGGCGCTCGTTGCTCAGGTCCGCCAGCACCGCGCGGATCGCCTGCGCCTGGTCCTCGGTCTCCTCGAAGGGGAAGGCGTTGGCGAAGGCCTGGTAGTCGAGCTCGTTGAAAGGCAGGCGCAGCCCCTGTTGGGCTTTGCGCCGCGCATACAGATCGAGCAGCTCGGCGGCCACATCGCGGATCTGCTCGGCCGCGCGCTTGCGCGCTTTCGCCCATTGGTCCGTGCCGAGCTTGTGCAGCGGCGCCGTCTCGGGCGCCGAGCCTGTGTAGCGGCTGACGAGGTGCAGGGAGTGGACCGGCACATACACCCGGTCGCCGTCCATGTATTCGAGTACGAGGAACTCACCGGGCTGGCCGGCGATCTCCATCACCTGCATCCCAACATAACGGCCGACGCCGTATTCCTCGTGCACGACCGGCGCGCCGGGATTGAGGTCCTGCAGATCGCGCAGTATCGCCTCGGGGTCGGCTGCGGCGCGCTTGCGGCGCCGCTCCTGTCGGGCGCGGGCTCCGAACAACTGGGCTTCGGAGACCACCGCGATGCGCGGCTCGGTAAGAGTGAGTCCCTGAAGATCCGGCGCCACTGTCAAGGCGAGCGCAGCTGTGCCGTTGGCGAACGCGTCCCAACTTTGCACTGTGGCGATGGTGTGGCGCTGCGCGCGCAACATCTCCTGCAGCACTTCGCGGCGGCCGGGCGAGTCGGCGGCGATCAGCACGCGCCCGCCGAATTCCTCGAGGAAAGCATCGAACGGCGCGAACGGCCGCTCGGCGCGCACGTCGATGCGCAGCTCGCGCGGCGCGGTGGTCGGGAAGTTGCGCACGTTCTCATGAGAGCCCGGCAGCTCCGTATCGGCCTTGAAGGCCTCGAGCGTGATGGAGGAGAAGGTGCCGAGCTTGTCATCGAGCTCCGCCGGCTCGAGGAACAGCTCGCCGGGCCGCAATATGGGGCGCTCGACGTCGTGCCGGCGGTCCTCGTAGCGCGTGTTGATGTCTTCCCAGGCCTTGATGAGCGCGCCGGGGAGGGCGGCGTCATGCACGATCACCGCGTTGGGCGGGAGGTAATCGAACAGTGTCGCGGTCCCCTCGAAGAACAGCGGCAGGTAGAACTCGATGCCTGCCGGCGCAATACCCTCGCTCACGCCGCGGTAGATCGCCGTCTTCGTGGGGTCGCCCTCGAACCGGGTCCGGAAGCGGCGGCGGAATTCCTTGATGGCCTCCGGATCGAGCGGCACCTCGCGGGCCGGCAGCAGGCGGACGTTCTCGAGCGAATCCTGTGACCGCTGGCTCTCCGGGTCGAAGGTGCGGATGGCTTCGATCTCATCGTCGAAGAGATCGATGCGCAGGGGCGCGGCGGCGCCCATCGGATACACGTCGAGCAACGAGCCGCGGACGGCGAACTCGCCGGGGCTCACGACCTGACTGACGCTTGCGTAGCCGGCCTCGGTGAGCCTCTGGCGGAAAGGCTCGATAGCGAGCGCATCGCCGACCGCCAGCTCGAAGGCGCGGCCCTGCACGTAAGTCCGCGGCAGCAGCCGTTGCATGAGTGTGTCGGCCGTGACGATGAGGCAGCCGTGTTGAGCGCGGGGCAGCTCGAATAGCGTTCTCAGTCGCTCGGAGATGATGTCCGGATGCGGCGAGAACAGGTCGTAGGGCAGCACTTCCCAGTCGGGCAGAGTCAGCAGAGGCAGGGACGCGCCGGCGAAGAAACCGAGCTCGGCAGTGAGGCGCTCGAGCTCACGGGCGGCGTCCACGACCACGACGTAGAGGCGGCGGTCGCCCCGCGTCGCTTCGGCGAGCGCGAGCGCTGCCGCGCTGCCGTAGAGCTGGTGCCATCGCAGCCGCGGCTTCGCGGAGGAGGGGACTGGGGGGTTCAGGAGTGCGGGCATCGAAACGGTGATAAAGCGGGCGAAAAGCGCGAGAGCTTACCAGTGGCAGGGCGAGCCCGGTTCAATGGGGGCGCAGCCCCGATCGAAAAAGGTCCGTCTGCGGAGATGCCGTGAACCCGATTGCGCGCGGCCGGCTCCGGGCGCCGCGCTTGTCGTTGCGCGCAGGCTGACGCCCGCACTTACATCCGGGGCGGCCCCGATGACCTGCGAGATACGTCTACAGCGCTACGGGCTCGCTGACCTGCACCCGTGTGTCAGTCGGGACGCAGTAGATGTCGATCGGCGCGGAGCGGCCGCGCAGTTGCATCGCCGGCAGATGCGTGGCGCCCACGTCGAAGCCGCGCTCATCGAGCGACCTTTTCAGCGCCAGCGAGAAGAGCATCTCGCCGGCGCGTGCACGCTGGCAGAGGCGGGCGGCGATGTTCACGGTGTCGCCGATGATCGTGTAGTTCATGTACGCCGTCGAGCCGATGTTGCCCGCGACGACGTCGCCTTCGTTGATGCCAATGCCGAGGCCGGCTTCGATCTGGTAGCGCTCCTTCCAGGAGCGGGCCAGCTCCGCGAAGCTCTCGAGCATCTCCTGCGCCGCGCGGACGGCGCGCTGCGGGCTGTCCGGCTGCTCGAGCGGCACGCCGAAGCCGAGCATCAGGCTGTCGCCGGCCATATGGAAGACGGTGCCGTCGTGACGGAACGTGATCTCCGTGAGGAGTGAAAAGTATTCATTCAGGAGCGGCACGACCTCGTGAGGCTCGAGCCGCTCGGAGATGCTCGTGAAGCCGCGCAGGTCGGCGAACAGCACCACGGCGTGTGTGCGCACATCCGCGGTAGAGAGAAGCGTGTCGCGCAATTGCGCGTCTTCCAGAATCTTGTCCGCGAGGCGCGGTGAGACATAGCGGCGAAAGGTTTGCCGCATGACTTCCTCACGACGCCGGATCTCTGCTTCCAGCTGCACCGCCGCGATCTTGCGACGCACGGTGCCCGCGCGCACGAGCGCCTCTATACGGGCCCTCAAAGACTCGTCCACCGACACTGATCTATCCCCAGATTCTTATAGAGCACCCGCAGCGTATCACCGGTGCACGTGCACTCTCCACTATCGGTCGCGATGGGCCGGTGGTTGGGGGTTATGAACGATTGCTGGAAAGGGCTGCCCCGAGGCTGTTTGCTATGCGCAGACCCCGTATATTTCAGTACTGTGAAAGCGCGGGCTTCACCCGGAAGTCGTCACTGCATGAATGACACGATCATGCTCGAAGAAGACTGCAAAGCCCGGGTAGTCCCAACGGGTGATCGGCGGCGCACCGACGGCGTCGTGCTTCGAGACGGGTGCTCCGAACTTGGCCTCCACCTGCCCCATGGTAATGCCGCGCTTCGGTTTCTCGACTGTGGAGTCGCGGACCTGCACCTTGTCGTCGACCACGACGGTTTCCGCCCTGGCGGCGCTGGCAGCTCCCAGGCCATAAACCAGGCTGCAAAGGAGTGCGACTGGAATGCGCGTCTGCATACGAAGCTCCTCGATCGCGCCGGAGACCGACAGCACGGGTCCCGTGAGGCGAATGCCGCAAATAGTACCATCGGCCGAAATCTGTCAAAGCCGCCGCCCCCGCGGTCGTGTCAATCTGTGACGCGCTTCCCGATTCGGCGGCGCCCCGCCCACTTGTGGTTAAATCGCTACGATGTTTCACCCGCTTTCGCTTTACATAGGGCTGCGCTACGTTCGGGCGCGCTCCCACAAGTTCTTCGTCTCGTTCATCACGTGGGCTTCGCTGATCGGGGTTGGCGTGGGCGTTGCCGCGTTGATCGTCATTCTCTCCGTGATGAACGGCTTCGAGAATGAGCTGCGCGATCGCCTGCTTTCCCTGAGCGCGCACGCTCGTGTGACGGCCAGCGAGACCGGCCCGGCGCCTACCTCCGCCGATTGGCAGGAAGCCGAGCGGATCATCCGTCGCGCCCCGGGCGTGGCCGGCGTCGCCCCCTATGCGGAGGTTCAAGCGCTGGCGCTGCGGACGCCGGAAATGCTTCCAGTGATTCTGCGCGGCATCGACCCGAAAGCCGATCCACAAGTGACCGACGTCGTGCAGTCCATCAAGCAGGGACAACTCTCCGACCTCACGCCCGGATCGGAACGGGTCATCGTCGGCGCCGTGATCGCGGATCGCCTCGGGCTCGCCCGCGGCGATGACATCACGCTCCTCATCCCGACCGTGACCGCCGACGGCGCACCCGCCCCCAAGCTGCGGCAACTCAAGGTCGCCGGCGTGTTTGAAGCCGGGCTGCAGGAATTCGACGGAGTGGTCATGTTCGCCGCTATCGACGACGTGAAGGCTCTCGTGCCGGGACAGCAGAACGGAGTGGGTTTGCGAATCCGCTTCCATGACGTGCTCGCGGCACCGGTGCTGGCCGCGCGCTTGCGCGCGTTGCTGCCGAAGCGATTCGAAGTCACCGACTGGACCCAGGACAACGCGAGCTACTTCCGCGCGACCCGCATCGAGCGGACCATGATGTCGCTGATCCTCTTCCTGATCGTCGCCGTCGCCGCCTTCAACATCGTGGCGATGCTCGTGATGGTAGTGACCGACAAGCGCACCGACATCGCGATCCTGCGTACTCTCGGCGCCTCGCCCCGCAAGGTCATGGGCGTCTTCATCACCCAGGGCCTGGTCATCGGCTGGCTCGGCGTCGCCGTCGGCATGGCCCTCGGCCTGTTGATCGCATTCAACGTCGGCACCATCGAGCCGTTCCTCGAGCACACCTTCGGCTTCCAGATCTTCGATTCCGAGGTTTACTACATCACTGCGATCCCCTCTGACGTAAGGTGGACGAATATCGTGACGATCGGCGCCGCGGCCTTCCTGTTGACCGGCGCGGCGACGTTATATCCCGCCGTCCGGGCGTCCCGGACCCCACCCGCCGAAGCGCTGCGGTACGAGTAGCCCATGGGTACCGCCTATGAGTGGCTGATCGGCACACGCTATCTGCGTTCGACGCATCGGCGTGGATTCGTCTCCTTCGTCGCGGTGGTCTCGATGCTCGGCCTGGCGCTGGGCGTGGCCACTCTCATCGTCGTCCTCTCGGTGATGAACGGCTTCCAGCGGGAGATCCGCAACCGCATCCTCAGTGTCACCTCACACGCGACCATGATGGGTCTCGAAGGCAATCTGTCGGACTGGCAGAGCGTGCGGCGTGATGTTCTGAAACAACCCGGCGTCGAGGCGGCAGCGCCGTACATCGAAGAGCAGGCGATGCTCGCCAACGGCGCGCACATAGACGGGGCCACCGTGCGCGGCGTTCTTCCCGAAGAAGAGAAACACACCACCGGGCTTGCTCAGCGCGTGATCGAAGGAGAGTTCGACGCTCTGCGGGCCGGCGAATACAACATCATCCTTGGCAGCGCCCTCGCCAAGGACCTGAGCGCGCATGTCGGCGGTTCGGTGGTGCTCATCGCTCCGGAAGGAACCGCCACCCCCACGGGTGTGGTACCGCGGATGCGCCGCTTCCGCGTGGCCGGAATACTGCAGTCGGGGATGTTCGAGATCGATCGCAGTCTCGCGCTCGTGCACATGACGGACGCCGCGCGCCTGTTCCGCCTGGATGACCGGGTCACCGGTATCCGCCTCGCGCTCGAGGACCCGCTGCGCGCCCCGTCCACCGTCCGCAACGTCGCGAAGGCGCTCGGCGGCAACTTCTACGTGAAGGACTGGACGATGGATCACGAGCCCTTCTTCCGCAGCATCGACAGCATGAAGAAGATCATGTTCATCATCCTGTTCATGATCGTGGCCGTCGCCGCCTTCAACATCGTCGCCACGCTCGTGATGATCGTGAAGGAAAAGCAGACGGACATCGCCATTCTGCGCACGCTCGGCGCCGGGCCGCCGAATGTCCTCCTCACCTTTGCCGTGCAGGGAGTGCTGATCGGGCTCGCGGGCACGCTCCTCGGGGCGTTCCTCGGCGCCGTGCTGTCGGACCATCTCGGGACGATCGTCGGGGCCCTGCAGCGCCTGTTCGACACGCAGTTCATCGACGCCCGGGTGTATTACATCAGCGATCTCCCGACGTACGTGGAGGGCGGGGATGTCCTGCGCATTTGCGGTGTGGCGTTCGTTCTGTGCGCGCTGGCCACGATCTATCCGGCCTGGCGCGCCTCACGCACCGCGCCTGCCCAGGCATTGAGACATGAGTGACGCCGGTGACGAGTAACGTCCGATGACTGACCCCATTCTCGAAGCACGCAACGTCCACAAGAGCTTCCGCCAGGGCCCGGTGACCCTCGAAGTCCTGCAGGGCGTTTCCATCTCGGTGACGACCGGGGAGCGCATCGCCATCGTGGGCGCCTCGGGCTCGGGCAAGACGACCCTGCTGCAGATCCTCGGCGGCCTCGATCGCCCCACCACCGGCCAGGTGCTCGTGGACGGCAAGGACATTCACCGCCAGAGCGAGCAGGAGCGCGGCGCCTTGCGCAATCGCGCGCTGGGTTTCGTGTACCAGTTCCATCATCTGCTGCCGGAATTTTCGGCCCTCGAGAACGTTGCGATGCCGCTGCTCGTGCGCCGTATGAGAGTCGCGGATGCCCGCGCCAAAGCGCGGCGCCTGCTCGAGCGGGTGGGGCTCGGCCAGCGGCTCGACCATCGGCCGGACCAACTCTCGGGCGGCGAGCGCCAGCGCGCCGCAGTCGCCCGCGCACTCGTCACCGAGCCGAAGATCGTGCTCGCGGATGAGCCGACGGGCAATCTCGACGGCGGCAACGCCGAGTCGGTATTCGCCCTGATGCTCGAGCTCAATCGCGAGCTGCGGACGAGCCTCATCGTGGTGACCCACGATATGCGGCTGGCAAGCCGCATGGAGCGCATCTTCGCGATCGAGCGTGGGGTTTTGACCGAGCAGCAGGTGGCTGCCGCCGCGGCAGGGTAGGAAGGAGCCGGTTCCGAGTGAGGATCGCCACGGTGGGCGCCCTGTTCGCTAGGAGCCTGTCTGACTAATGACGGCCGCAGTAGGCGCATCATTAGTCAGACAGGCTCCTAGGCGGCCGGAGCCTCGTGCCGTGCCCGGTACCGGGTCGTAACCCGCCAGCGC
>CAZDTG010000008.1:43761-63013 GCA_964508005.1 uncultured Steroidobacteraceae bacterium | reverse complement strand
TACTTCTGTTGTTTCATGCTGGTGCCTGTGTGACTCATGTGATTCTCTCCTTTCGCTAGTCGAACCTAACTTTGCTTCAGACCGATTAAGGGCGACCCGGCGTTCAGGCCGGGGCCCGCTGCCGCGACATCAGGCCGTGCTGATCATTCATGGCCTGCTTCATCGTGACTTCGTGCGGGCTTCAGCCGGGCAGCTTGGCGCCGAGCACGTCGATGCGTTCGATCGACGGCGCCTGCGCCAGCAGCTTGGGCGCGTTCGCCCCCAGCGCCTGCGCGATCTGCCCGTTGAGGTGAGCCTGGCGGCCGGCTTCGTCGGCGAAGGCATCGAAGACGCCGAAGGTGGACGGGCCGAGCTGCAGGGCGAACCACACCGGGGTGGTGCTTTCCTGCTGCGCCATACCGAGGCCGGCCTGCAGGAATTGGGCGAGATCCTTCTCCTTGCCAGGCTTGGCTTCGAGGCGGACAAACAATGCGTTCTTGATCATGGTTGACTCCAAGTTGAGTTGAATCGCGATGCGCTTAAGTAGGTCAGGAGGGTCGAGCCTCGCTTGCGCGAGGGGAGCTGTCATTCGCCCGATCTATTCGCTGCGCCTCGTGAACGAGACGGCAAAAGGCTTGCACTCGCCCGAAGCCTAGGGTGAAATAGTGCTCGGCTTCGTGGGCGCGTTGCTAATGTTTCCCAAACCCGGCTGGCTGCGCCTCGCGAACGAGACGGCATATGCGGCAGCGCGCACGCTCGGCAGCGGATCGTCGGAGAGCTCGATACCGGCGGTGAGGTTTGTGGGTATGAACAGCAGCTTCTTCTCCGCCTCCAGGCTGTTGGGCACCACCTTGTTCAGCGTCAGCATGCCGAGCTCGACGACTTTGCGGTCATCAGGCCAAGGTTGGCTGCCATCCTTGGTCTGATCGCCGGGCGCAGCCAATTGCGCCTTCAAGTGAAAGATCACGGGCTTTTGCGCAATCCGCTTCGTCAGTTCGTCGGACAGAAAGTCCGGTGGCTGCTTGGCTGCCTCTTCCGACGTCAGGTGCACCGCCTTTTCGGGAACTAGCAGGTAGCGCACTGCCTGCCTTTGGCTGCTCTTGCTGACGAAGATGAAAGCATCGATGCCGTGATACTCCTCGTCTGCATAGCTGTCCGGCGTTGCGGCCGTACCGAAAGCGTTCGGCGCATTGGGATGGCTGGCGAAGAACTGTTCCAGTTTCGTCGGCTTTGGGGCATCGGGTGGGCTCGCGATGATGGCCAGCAGCAGATCACGAAAGTCCTCACCGGTCCCTACCGGGAAGAATTTCAACGAGTTGGTCACCATGTCGGTGTCCACTCCGCCGGGCAGATGGTATTTGATGGCCATGCCATGGGGGTTTGCAGCGGGCGAGCTGTCCGCCGCATTCGGCATCCCATTGCCATCAGAGAAGCGCACGGTAACCGGAATGGTGCGGCCGTTGAATAGTGTTGCGCGGCTGAGTTGGGCAGCTTCGGGCGAGGCCTTGAAGCTGCCTTCCACCACAACGCCTTTCGCGTGGAATGCGCGGAACCCCGGATGGTCGCCGCCGTTCAGCTTGTTCGCCAGATCAACGACCTGCGTCGGGAGCAGTGGATCCCCTGCGGTGGCCGCCGCAGAAGCGAGCAGAACTAATCCATACGTTACGGCCTTCACAAACAGTCTCGTGCAAGAGGATGCATATCGATGGCCGGCCTGCAGGAACTGGGCGAGTTCATTCTCCTTGCCGGGCTTGGCTTCGAGGCGGAGAAACAATGCGTTCTTGATCATGGTTGACTCCAGGTTGGGGCAAATCGGCATGCGCAGAGTAGGTCTGCGGTGGCGTCCGGGGGATTGGCAAATTTGACAAATTTGATATCATTATTGCCATGCGCATCCACGTCCTCGCCCTCAACGGCGTATTCGACACGGGCCTGACCGTAGTGCTCGACGCCTTCGGCGTCGCCAACACGCTGGCGGAGATGACTGGCATTTCCTCGCTGCGCTTCCAGGTGAAGGTGGTGGGCCTGGGCAAGACCATCACCACCGCGCAAGGCTTGAGCATGCCGGTGACCGCGTCGGCGCGCGCGCCGACGCCGGACGCGGTAGTGATGCCTGCCATCGCCCGGTGGATGCCGGAGCCGCTCGTGCAAGCGCTGGCCGATGGCCAAGTGCGTGAAGCCGGCGCGGTGCTGCGCAAGTGGTCGGCGCGCGGCGCGCTGGCTGCCGCCGCCTGCGTCGGTACGTTCTTACTGGCGGAGGCGGCTCTGCTCGACGGCGAGGAAGCCACCACGACTTGGTGGCTGGCGCCGCTGTTCAGGCAGCGCTATCCCCTGGTGCGACTGGACGAGTCTCGCCTCGTCGTGCAATCCAACGCGGTGGTCACCGCCGGCGCGGCGCTGAGCCATCTCGACTTGGCGCTGGCCCTGATTCGGCGCGCCAGCCCGGAGCTAGCCAACCTCGCCGCGAAATATCTGGCGGTGGACGCGCGCACCTCACAGTCGGTCTACTCGATCCCCGACCATCTGGCGCATGCCGACCCACTGGTGCGGCAGTTCGAGCGCTGGGCACGCAGACGCCTCGCCGAAGGCTTCTCACTCGATGAGGCCGCGGTGGCGCTGACTACCAGCAAGCGCACGCTGGCGCGCCGCATGCAAAGCGTGCTGGGCAAATCGCCGCTGGCCTACTTCCAGGACCTGCGGATAGAGCGCGCGGTGCATCTGCTCAAAACCAGCCAAGCCAGTGTCGACCAGATCGCCGCCGAAGTCGGCTATGCCGAAGGCGTGACCCTGCGCACATTGCTGCGCCGAAGGCTCGGCCGCGGCGTGCGCGAGATCCGGCACAACCTGTGAGTCGGGATCGCCCGGCCTTTGTCACCATCAGTTAGAAGGTGTCTGGATGCAGATGCACCTATGGCGTTCTGTCCAGAAACAGAGTTGAAGCCGGTCAGGCCGCTTCACGATGGTAGTAGCTCAGCATTCCGCCGAGTCGCTCGCGCCGTTTGACCGGGACGCCAAGCTCGCCCCTGACGCGCGACGGAATCAGCAACCGGTTGCCCAGCCCTTGATGATTGCGTTCGCCATGGTAGTGAGACAGATACTGTCTCACCGCGTGCCGGAGCGAGGCTTTCCCCACAACTGTGTATCCGTACCTGCCTGGCTCACCCTGGGTTCACATGAGAGAAATCTCAGATCGCCGGTTTCTGTCGACCCCGAAATGCCGCAGCGCGTTCGCGACCACACCGCCGACACCGCCAGCGGCCTTGGCCCTGATCAATGCGGAGGTTGTCCGGCGTGAGTGGATGCCCGTTGCCACAATGGCCCGGAATTTCGGCGCGGCCGGTCTTGCGGCGCTCGACGTTCGGAAACGGAACCACGACCGTACTATTAGTCGAAATCACACCCCCGCTACCACATTTATTTGACGAGCCCCTTCCGTTCCCGTCGCGCCCAGCAGCGCCGACGCGATGTGACTCTTCTGGCTCTCAAGCACGATTTCGTCCTCAGTCACGTTCACGCGAATCGGGCCGACGTGCTCAGCGATCTCCGTGCGGGCGCGCCGGGGATCGATCATCAGTGTGCGCTCGAGGTTTTCGATCGCGGCACGGGACTGCTGCGCCAGATCTGGACGCAGTTTCGCTATTGACGGCGCGGGCTGCGCCTTCAGCCGCGCGAGCGCGTCCTCTGCCTCCTGGAGGCGTTTTGCAATAGCAGGAGACGTGCGCAGTGCCCCAGATGCGATCGCGTCCACCAATGCTGAAATCTCGCCTTCCAACTTCTCGATCCGCGCGCGATTGTCGACCGACCTTTCGCCCTTCAATCTTTGCCGCACGCGACGTTCAATTTCTTCGAAAACTTCCGGGACCGACAGCTCCCGCTTGATACCCTGTCCTCCGCAAAAAATGCGTCACGCAGCCGCCAGCGTGTACTCGTGATGGAGTCCTCCGAGGATCGGGTCAACGCGCACAACGTAGGGTTCTCCGCGGCGATGACGGGTCGTCGGTCTCGCAATCGAAGCAATCGGCGGATCGGGAACCCCCGGACCCAACCCCATGTGTGGGCGCCCTCGATTGTAATGCTGCGCCCAAGATCGCAGAGTGGCGCGCAGATGAGATTCAGACAGCGGAATCACCCAATCCAGACACTCCCTGCGAATTGTCCCGATCACCCGCTCGCAGACCGCGTTCATCTGCGGACTAAGCGGTGCCGACTTCAACACCGAGATCCCCAGGACGCCGATCGACCGATCCAGCTCAGCAGAGAAGATGCTGTCGCGATCGTGAATCAGAAACCGATGCCCGCTCTGGCGTCCGGCACTGCGTATCGGCTTTCAAGCCCGGAGCGTTCCTCACCGAGCATCAGCGAGCGTAAGCGAATTCAAGAGCTTTCGACCATTGATAGTTGAGCGGGCCTGCAAGCCTGCTCACCGTTGTGCTGGCCCTAACACTCTCTCTGGCGCTCGCGCGCCATCAGGACGCACAACGTGTCGGTCCGCGTGTCCGACGCCGATACCGACAGCGCTTCGTGGAGCGCCGCCGCATCCAAATTGGTGAGCACACTGCCCGGTGGCATTTCTACGCGCAGACGCACGCCTAACTCATGGGCGAGTACCGACGTGTCGTGCCATTTAACCGGGACTGCCATGTTGCGTGCCAAGTCGTCCGCGATGCGCGCGGGGGAATGCACCACGCGCGCCAAGCTGGCGCTGATGTAGCGCAGTCGCGGCGTCATTACCGGCACAGCGGCAATGGCCTGCGCCAACTGGGCGGCCGGCGCATCGAGCAACGGGCAATGCGACGGAACGCTGATGGCTATCGGTTTGACGGCATGCGCGCCGTGGCGCTGAGCGAGCGCGGCCACGCGCCTCATGGCCGGCAATGAACCGGCGATCACCAGCTGCGTGGGCGCGTTGAGATTGGCGAGGTACACTGGCAATGCGGGGGAATGAACTTGGGCAATGAGGGGCTCCACTGCGGCCTGCTCCAATCCGATAATCGCCGTCATACCATATCCACTGGGACAGGCCGCCTCCATCAGCCGTGCGCGCAGTTCAACCAGCCGTAGCGCATCGGCGTACGACAGCACGTGGGCGGTTACCGCCGCGGAATAGGCACCGACCGACAAGCCTGCCACCGCGTCGGGAGGTCCGGCTTCGTGGCTCAAGACGCGTGCCATCGCGACCGCCGCGATCAACAACGAGAGTTGTACCGCGATCGAGGAACGCAGGGAGTCGGCACTGTCGAGCGACAGCACGTCACGCCCCAGCGTCTCGCTCGCCTCGGCAAATGCGTTCCGAACGTGGACGTGCTGCGGCAGTGTATGCAACATGCCGGCGCGCTGCGCACCCTGACCGGGAAAGGTGAAAAGGATGCTCATACCATCCGCGGGCTGAAGTCCAGGGGTGTCAGGTCGAGAGTCGACCATGGATCGTCGGTCAACACCGGCCCGCAATTCGTCCTCAGCAAAACCGGCCCGCCCGTGCGCAGCCATTCCTGCAGTGTGAAGGCGCCGCGCGGCGTCTCCACCTGCACGTCAACTCGAGTCTCAAGGTTCCGCGTCGGAACAGCGACAGCACGCAGCGCCTCCGCATCCGCCCTGTACGGCGCGCGCACGAGCAGGTCGAGATCGCTGTCGAACCGCAGCACGTCGATGCCGCTTGCCAGCGTGAAGCCGACACTGCCAGTCACACCCCAGGCGAGCGGCAATGCATTGAGCACTCCGGCAACGCGAGCCAGTGTCCGTAAGCACGGTAGTGCCGACGCCCGTACCGCCCCGCTCGTGGCGGCACGGCGCGCGATCACCTCTGGCGTGAGAGAGCGCGTCACCCGCTCGGCTAACACTTGGGCCGCGCAGCGCTCGCTGCGCGTGGCGCCGCGCAGCCCTACCGGCACCTCGCTCGCAACGGCGGGTGTTGCTCGCCGCACGACCACCGGCGAAACGGCAAGCCATGCCGGCGTAGCCCATCGCGGCAAGGACTCTTCCACGAGCAACCCTGCCATATCCGCTAACCACAGCAGATCATGTGGTCGATAGGAATGGATGCTCGAGATCACCACTGCGCCCGCAGTTTCTCGCGAACGATCGACGACGCGCGCCGATTGCCCCCGCGGAGACGGCTGCGTAGATCGCGCACCGAATGACAAAGGATGTCGCCCAGCGCTGCGATGAGCGCACGATGCACGGCCGCCAGATCGGCCGCATTCGGCTGCTCCGCACTGTGCACGTCGACCAACTTCCACAGCAAGCCAAGCGTGGCGTAGCTCGCGATGTCATAGGCCATTGGCGGCACCTCGGCCGACAGCCGCTCCAGATCTTCGACGCTGCGCAGCGTGACCTGTGCGGCGGCCGTTTTGCCCATCGCATGAACCATTACACCGTCGTCGCGCAACGCAATCAGGCGGTTGGCTTGGTAACCGTGTGCGAGGAAGGCGCCGGACATCGCCTTTCCGACGACCAGTCCGATGACCGGGTGCCCCAACTGGCGCGCCTGCGCGTAGGCCCCTGCGGCGCCAGCCAATGCTTGGTGAATACCAAAGGCTTCCTCGCGGCGACCATAGGCCTGGCTGCTCACATCGATGACGGCGACGATAGCGCGCTTCGCGCCGTTGCGATCCGCCTCGGTGGTCTCGTGCACAGCCCGCGCCAACATCCAGCCCTCGATCAGACCTACCTCGCCTGCGCGGGCGCGCGGGTACGGGTTGTTGGCGTCCGGCACGACCGCGATGTAGCGCGCCGGCTCACCAGTCAGCGTGGCCTCTACGACGCGCACCGACGGCGGATAGCCGGCCAGCACGTCAGCGTTATTGGTCAGTGCGGCGAGCCAGACGGCACCGCGGCTCGGGGTGTTGTCATTCATGATCGGACCCTCCCGAATAAATCCGCCGAACGGTCTCCGGAGTGGCTTGCACGCTAGGGTCATACGCCGACAGGCTGTCCAGATAGCGCTCGTACTGGTCGCTTCGTTCGAGGGCGGGACGGCCGCGAGTGAACAGCTCAATGACAGTGTCGCGAATGAGGTTCGTATCGTCCTCGACAAAGGCGTCGACCAGTCCTGTGCGGTGGCGCTGCTCGCCGCCGGTAAAACTCCAGATGAATGGCCGATCGTGCGAGTCGAATTCGGCGATGCCGGCCTCCTGCTCGATCACCTGCGGCCCGTTCAGACCCAGCCTCGCCTCGCGTGTCACGACAAGATAGCTGCACAATCCTGCCGCAATCGACATGCCGCCGAAGCAACCAACGCCACCAGGGATCACCGCGATGACGGGGTGGTATCGCCGCAGGTCAACGATAGCCGAATGAATCTCGGCGATTGCGGCGAGTCCGAGATTCGCTTCCTGCAGGCGCACGCCGCCAGTCTCGAAGAGGATGACGGCGCGCGTGGGCACGCCTTGGCGGTTGTCGTCGGCGGCCAGTTCCAATGCGCCCGCGATTTTCGCGCCGCCCACTTCCCCGAGACTCCCCCCCTGGAACGCCCCCTCAATTGCCAGCACCACTGCCGACTGTCCGGCAATTTGCCCCTTGCCGACCACCACGCCGTCATCGGACTGTGTGACTACGCCCTGACGCGCCAGCCACGGGGAGGTCACGCGTTCGAACGGGCCGATGAGCTCGCGGAAACTGCCGGCATCAAGGAGCGCACGCACGCGGGCACGAGCCCCGAGCTCCACGAAACTGTCGCGATCGATCATGTTGCGCTACTGCGCTGGATCATGGCGGCCCTCCCGACGCTGCACGGCCAAGCATCTCCAAAGCCTGCGCGACGCGCAGGCCAACGACGCCTGGTGTCGCCCCGAAGTCGTTGATCTCGATCTCCAACGCGGGCCGCGCAGATGCATCAGCCTTGAACAGGCGGTCGAGCTGGGCCTCCCAGACGCGCGCGTAGCCGTCGACCGCGGTTGTGACGCGGATACGGGTCTGCCCAGCGGATCCTGGTTCGAGCAGCACCTCAAGGTCACCCGAACCCACGACCCCGACGATCACGCGTCCTGCGGCCGGTTCTCCTGCAGGGTATCGAAACTCTAACTTCTCCATACGACCTCTCGGCTAAACTAACTCGTCTGAACGAACGGCCGGTGCCGCAGCCTCCAGGCGATCCAGGAACAAAGTGGCGGCGAGCAGATCGCCCGCACCGCCAGGTGATGCATTCCATGCGAGCGCGAGCGAATTGAGGTGTAACAACTGGAGGCGGCCCGCTAAGGTCGCGAAGCCGCCGGCGGCCAGCACGCCTGCCGCCCGTTCTTGAAAGACTCTCAGGGCTGCCGGCCCCGCGCGCGAGAGCACGCAGGTGTCGTCGAGTTGGCTGATGATTGCCAGCAGCGCGTTCATCCGCGACTCTGCCTCTCTGTCACCTCGTGCCCGGCTGCGGCGCAATTCGGGTAGGCCGAGTTCAATGACATGCGGGAAGCCCGACTGCGCCTGGCCGCGCGCGCCGGTAACGCCGAACTCTCGGCAGGCTTGCTCGCCCTTGTGACCGGTGCGAGATGGTGCGTGGCGATCGGGAGTTTGTGCAATGGCGGCGGCGACCTCGGCTATGGTCGATGCTCTCGCCTCCGGGCTCTCAATGGCAGTCGCCGCCACCAGTAAGCCCATCGCCCAGATGGCGCCCCGATGCGTGTTGACTCCGCGCGTCGTGCTCATCATCGTCGCCTCGGCTTCCCGACCGAGCCAGCCCAGCGTTTCGCGCAAGGCGAGCGTCGGTGCGCCGGCGGCGCGGCTGACTTCCGCCATGGCGGCAAATGACGGCTTGAGCGCACGGGCCGAACGGCACATCAACGCGAAGTCGAGGTCGGTGTGTGCGCCGTTGCCGCGGCTGTCGACGAGGCCCGGCTTCGGTGCTAGCCGCGCCTCATCGAGCAGCGCATCGACGGCGAGTTCCGCCAGCCACTCGCAAACATTGCACAACTCGACTCGCTCGAGCGCTTGTGGCTTCATCACCAGCTCCGAAACCGAGCCGGAGGCTCGTACAGTCCGCCCGACCAGTCGACCAGGTCGGCCATGCTCCTGGCGGCCAGCAGCGAGCGCGTGGCATCGGCGCTGCGGATGCCAAGGTCTTCGGGCAGCGCAATCAAGCCATCGCGGCGCATCCGCTTTGTCTTCCCGGGATCGTGCCGCAGGCCTATGGGTGTGACGCCTGCTACGGCGGCAATCATTGCCCTGCGCTCATCCAACGATTGCGCCTTGTAGAGGTAGGCGATCCCTTCCTCAGTGAGCAAGTGCGTGACATCGTCGCCGTAAATCATGACCGGGGCGAGCGGCATTCCGGAATCACGGGCCACTTGCACGGCATCGAGCTCCTCGACGAAGGTCGGTTTGCCCCCGGCTTGAAAGGTTTCGACCATCTGCACGACCAGCTTGCGCCCGCGCTCCAGCGGACTGTCGGTCTGCAGCATGTCCAGCCACGTCGACGTGCTGTGGCGGCGACCGCGAGGCTGGTGGCCCATGTTGGGAGCGCCACCGAAGCCCGAGAGGCGGCCCCGTGTCACCGTCGAGGAATGCCCGTTACCATCGATCTGCAGCGTCGAGCCAACGAACAGATCAACGGCGTACTGGCCGGCCAGCTGGCACAGCGCGCGATTCGATCGCATCGATCCGTCGGCACCGGTGAAGAACACGTCAGGCCGCGCCGCGACATAGGCTTCCATGCCGAGCTCACCGCCGAACGAATGCACGCTCTCGACCCAACCGGATTCAATGGCCGGGATCAGCGAGGGGTGGGGGTTCAACACCCAGTGCCGACAAATCTTGCCC
Organism: uncultured Steroidobacteraceae bacterium; assembly: GCA_964508005.1. Lineage (GTDB taxonomy): Bacteria > Pseudomonadota > Gammaproteobacteria > Steroidobacterales > Steroidobacteraceae > 13-2-20CM-66-19. The sequence goes on along the minus strand of CAZDTG010000008.1, from coordinate 53,290 downwards.
TTGAGTCCGAGCAATTCGCCATAGGTTGGCAGGATCAGCTCGATCGCCGCGGTATTGAAGCCGATGCCATGGTTGAGCGATTGCACCTGGTGCCGCTCGTAGATTCCCCGAATCGCCATCATCGCCATCAGCACGTGCAGCGGCTTGATCAACCGCGGGTCGCGAGTAAACAATGGCTCGATGAAGAACGGCCTGTCGGACTTCACTACGAAGTCGATCCATGAGCCCGGGATATCGACGCGCGGCAGGTCCTGGACGTCGTCAACGATCTCATTGACCTGCGCGAGCACGATGCCATCACGAAAGGCGGCCGCCTCGACCAGCGCCGGCGTGTCTTCGGTACTCGCCCCGGTGTAGAGATTGCCGGCGCGATCGGCCTTGAATGCAGCCACCAGCACGACATTGGGCGTGAGGTCGACGTACAGCCGCGCGTACAGCTCGAGGTACGTATGGATGGCGCCGACCTCGAGCTGGCCGTCTTCCAGAAACTGCGAGATGCGCAAGCTTTGCGCACCAGCGTACGAAAAGTCGAGCTTTCGTGCGATGCCACGTTCGAACAGATCGAGGTGTTCGACCCGACTCACACTGGGGATGACCATGTGAAGGCCGTTCACCTTGGTCGGGTCGACCTGCGCCAGCGAGCGGGACAGGAAGTCGGCCTGCTTCTGGTTGTTTCCCTCGAGGACGACCCGATCACCGGGCGCGATCAGAGCTTCGAGGAAAGGCACGATGTCCGTGGAGGGAACGACCCGACCATCGGCGAACCTCGCCGCTCCGGTCAAGCGTCGCTTCTTCTCGCTGCGACGCCTGTCCCATGACTGGCTGACCGATCGAATCTGCATCTCTTCTGCTCAAGCATGGAGGTCGTGCCGAACTCTCACAGCGATCGATACACCGCATCAATGAGTGTGCGGGCGCGATCGCCGAGGGCTAGTGCCGGCCAATAACGGTTGACGGAATAGCCGACCGCGATCCGGTTGTCGCGATCCGCCATCGCAAAGCTACCACCTGCGCCCGCGGTGCCGAACGCCCGAGGATTCGGACCAATGTAGAAGAACTCCGGGTCATTCAGCAGGATGCCGAGCGCCGTACGCATGGGCGTACCCCAGACGGCACACTTCTCGTGCCACTGTACCGCTGTCATGAGATCGATGGTGCGCGCGGAGAGAACGCGGATGCCATCGAGCTCTCCGTCCATCGAGGCGAAGGCGAATAGCCGAGCGGCTCCACGCGCATTTCCTCCAGAGAGTTGGTACGGCATCGCTCGTTGCTCCTCGGGCGTCAACACCTGGCTGAAATCACCCCTGCCAGCGAAGAATCGCGCCATGACTTCGGGAGGAATTTTCGCATCGCTGATGAAACGTTCCGTGTCATAGTTTTGGCTGTACCGAGCCCGCTCCGCGTCAGTGAGGCGAATGTGATAATCGACCCCGAGCCGCTCTGTCACCTCGCGCCGGAAGAAGTCCCAGGGGTACTCACCGCTTGCGCATTGGATGAGCTTGCCGAGGACGAATACGATCGAAACAGTGTGATAGACCCCACGCGTGCCGGGTAGCCACTCCGGCTTCTGCCGCGCGATGGCGGCAACCATCCGATCCCAGCGGAAGAAATCCCCGGGCTCGGCGGCGTCGACGAAGTGAATCGCTGCGTGGTGGCTAATTGCCTGACGCACCGTGATCCGCCCCTTGCCCTCAATGGCAAATTCCGGCCAGTACTGCGCCACCGGGGCGTCGTAGCTCAGCTTGCCGCGGTCGGCCAGCATGTGGAGGGCGAAAGCCAGCATGCCCTTGACCACGGATGCCATGCTGACGATCGTATTGGATTCCCATACCTGCTGGCGGCCAGGATCCCGGTGCCCACCCCAAAGGTCGACCACCTTGCGTCCGCTGCGGTACACGCACACTGAAGCACCAAGCTCGCCTCGCTCGTGAAAGTTGGCGGTAAAAGCGTCCAGCACCGGCTCATAGCCCTCCACGCATTCGCCCAGGATACTCACCTGTTGGCCGTCGACGGTCAGCTTCTGATGGATGGGTGCAACGACCATCGCTTTCTCCGAGCACGAACCAGGCTGTGGATGCTACGCAGGTTCTCAACCAATACCGGTAGAGATACCCTCGTCCGCGAGGACAAGAGCCCCATGCATCGCTCGTGAATCGTCCGACGCAAGGAACAGCGCAATGTTGGCGATGTCCTGGGGCTCCGAGTAAGTCCTCGGGGAGGGAGTCGCTGCCTTCATACCGGCGAGCTGCTGCGCATAGGACGGATCCGTCCGCACCTTTTCGTTCATCGGTGTTGCGGTATTTCCCGGCGCAATCGCGTTACAGTTCACGTTGAACGGCGCGAGCTCCCGCGCGAGGGCCCGGGTCATCTGCGCGATGGCAGCCTTGGTTGCGCAATAGAGGCTGCGCTCGCGAACCCCCAGCACCGCCGCTACCGAGGCGAAGTTGATGATCTTCCCCTGCCCCGCCTTCTGCATGAGAGGTGCGATGACATTAACGACATTGAAGGTTCCCTTGAGGTTGATGTCGATCATCCGATCGGCGTCCTCTTCGGAGGTTTTTCCGATTGGAGTAGCGTAATACACCCCGGCAGAATTGACGACGATATCGATCGCGCCGAGCGTGTCCGCTGCCGCGCGCAGCGCCTGCTCAACCGCAGTACGCTTTCGCACGTCGCAGATGCACGCCCACGCTCGGCCCCCGTGGCGCTCGATCTCACCAGCAACCGCTTGAGCCTTGCCAAGATTGGAGCTCGCGACCACGGCAACCTGCGCACCTTCCTGCGCGAACCGACGTGCGATGGCGGCGCCGATGCCGGAGGATGCACCGGTGATGAAAGCGACCTTACCTTTGAGTTTCATATTGTGCAGCTCGGCGGGAGTCAGCCCGGCGCCAGGCAGCCGGCCGCTGCCGCAATGATCTTCTAAAAGTTGACACGTGCTGTGAGCGTAAGAGTTCGGGGCCGCCACATCTGCCAGTCGTCGAGGTTCCCACCAGGCTGCACACGCAGACCGTATGAGGTAAACAACGCCTGAACGGGTGAGAGCGAGACGACCACACGCCGATCGAACGCATTCGCAATGCCAAGGTCCGCCGACCAGCGCTCGTTGCGCACCCCTAACCGGAAATTCGTGATCGCGTAGTTTCCCAGGATGGGATTTTGCGGAGTGCCATCGGGAGCCTCGATGTAGGTCGTGTAATTACCGGTATAGCTGACGGTGCCGTTGGCAAAAGCCGTCCAGCCCGCCGCGCCAATCGCATGTTCATATGCAGCGCCACCAGAAACGGTGTAGTTGGGGATGAACGGTATTCGCTGCCCGGGCGTCGTCGAGACGGGGGACACGAGGTTCGGAAAAAGCGAGTCGACCTGGGATTTGATGCGCGTCCCCCCGACAAACAGGGTGAGGCCCGGAGCGACTCGTGCACGAATCTCCCCTTCAATGCCGGCGCTGTGTCCGTCTCCTATGTTCTCGATGACGCCAACCGTTACGCCGCTAAAATGGGCGGTGCCATATCCCTGCAGCGAATTGATCCAGTTGTAGTACGTTGAGAGTCCCCACGTGAGCCGGTGGTCCAGCGCGAAGCCCTTGATACCGACTGCCACAGACTTTTCGAACTCCGGACCGAACGTTTCAATCTCGTCGGCGTGAGTTGGATTCTGCTTCGCGATCAGGGCTACCTTGCTGGACGCGTTGAGGTTGCCGTCCCTGACTCCCTCGGTATAGGTCGCATAGAGAAGGATGCTCTTGATCGGGTTGAATTCGAGGGAGAACTTGGGTAGCCAGGCGTCCGCCGAGGTTGACGCCACAAATTGATGTGGAGCTGAGAGCGTAGAAAAGAAATCCGCACTGGCGGCCAGCGACGTCGCCTCGATGGTTTCGTGGTGTCGGCGCACGCCGGCAATTACGCGCAGCTGGTCCCCCATATGCAGGGTTCCCTCCACGAAGCCGGACAGCTGCCGGCCGCTGTTGGAAAGCATATCCGTCGCGGGCGCGCCGTACCGTGCATTGAGCCCGAGCTGCGTCGCCAGGCCGCTGGCGAATGCCGACGGATTGCCCGGCGCGGGTAGTCCGAGTACACGTGCGTAGCGCGGCGCGAAGGCAACAAAGTCTTCCGATTCGTAGTCGATGTTTTCCTCGAGATTGAACGTCCGGTAAAACGCACCCGCGACGAAGCTCACGACTTTCGTCGGATCCGAGAGGATGCGAAACTCCTGGGAAACCTGGCTGTAGCGGGTCTGATCGAGCGTATCGACCTGGTAGGTATTGGGGGCGTGCAGCGCCTGTCCGATGAGCCCGAACAAGCCGGTGTACACGGGCTCGAAGACGTTTCGATCGCGGTAGCGGTTGAAATAGCTCGAGATGGACTCGACCGAGATCGGTCCGAAATCGTAGCTGAGATGTCCACTGACCATCCTGGTAGCATCATTGACGTAATTCCCGGCAGTCGAGAAGGTCGCGAGGCTCGCCGTCGTTGGATCAGATATGTAGCCGAGTGCGTTCTGATGCGAGTACTGGTAGTTGGCGAGCAGCCTTGCCCGGAAAGCCTCGGTCGGCTGGAAAAGCACGACCACGCGCGCAGTCGTGGAACGGAAACCGTTGGAGTGCTTGTTGTCATCAGCGAGGTTATTGATGTAGCCGGAGTCGTCGGTTTGTGTCGCCATCAGTCTGACGGCCAGCTTGTCCTGAACGATCGGAATTCCTACAGCGGCTCGCGCGGCATAGCCGAGATCGCCGCCCTCGGTTGAAGTGAGCGCGGCCTCGGCCGTCCCGTCGAAGCGGTCCAGATCCGGATTTCGGGAGATATAGCGCACTGCGCCAGCTTCGGCACCAGCGCCGAAGAGAGTGCCCTGTGGACCGCGCAGCACCTCGACGCGCTCGAGATCAAAGGAGGGAACGTCGAGCTGGGCACCGACGGGGATGTCTATCGGCACATCATCCAGGTAGAGCCCAACGTTGGCCATGGAGAGCGTGCGATCTTGCTGGAAGACGGACCTTCCCACGCCTTCAATCGAAATCTCGTTCCGGTTCGGCCCGCGGTCCTGAATATCGAGACCGGGGGTCAGGGCCGCCAGGCTCTCCAAGGAGTTGATCCCGAGATCCTGTAGCTGCCGGTTATCGAATGCCTGAATCGACTCGCCTATGTTTTGCGCGGACTCCTCGCGAAACCGGGCCGTGACCACGACCTCTTGCAGTTCATCCCCGGGGGATCGTGACTCCTGTGCCCGAAGTGACTGCGCTTGCGCGAGCGTTACCACAACGAGAGCTGGTATTGTGTACCTTGGACGCATGAAGCTTGATCTCCTCGGGTGCATTGATTTTTGATGTTTTGATCACCGACCCCCCAACCCCGCGTGATGCCGCGCTCTACGGTGTCGACCTGCTCCCCCACAGCGTGCGACTGGCGAGTGCGGCACCGCTCGACAGTGTCTTGAGCTTCTCCCAGACCACGTCCCCGGCCACCATGGTGTAACCTGCAAAGGTGGAAAACCCGCAGTCGGTACCGGCGATCACACGCTCCCGATCGCCGACAAGACGTACGAACTCCACGATCCTGTTGGCCACGAGCTGCGGGTGTTCGACCATGTTGGTCGTGACGTCGATCACGCCGGGAAGCAAGACCATGTCTTGCGGTAGCGGATATTTTTCGAGCAACCGCATTTCGTGAGCGTGGCGCGGATTGGCGCACGCCAGGGAAAGCCCGCCGACCTTGGCTCGGTAGATGAGCGGCAACAGCGGCTCGAGATCGACATCGTCACAGTGGGGACCGTCCCAGTTGCCCCAACAGACGTGCAGCCGGACCTGCTCACGGGGAATGCTGCCGATCGCGCGGTTGATCGCCTCGATATGTAGTTCCACGCGCTCCAGAAACTCGCTCAGTGGCCGGTTCGCGTACATGATCTGCCGCTCCAGAGCGAGATCCGGAGCGTCCAGCTGCAGAACGTGGCCGCGGCGGGCAATGAGCTCGTATTCCTTGCGCATCTCGTCGGCGAGCGCCAACACGTAATCGGCATCCGAGGCATAGTGCGGATGCCCCGCATTGCGTAGCAATGTCGTGGAGATGATGCCGGGGGTTGCCGCGGTGACGAATGTGTCGGCGAACTTCGCGGCGGAGCCCGACTCGGCTTTCAGTGCCTGTGCGAATAAGTCGAGCTCTTCGGTCGCCCGTGTCAGGCTCGGGTCATAGTGCACTCGGTCGATGCACTCGGGCGTTGGCACTACGGATGCCGAGTCGCTGGCGCTGATATTCATGCGCCTCGCCATCAGCGCCGCATATTCAGGGAACTTGGCAAAGTCGGTGACCGTGCCCCGCTTTGCCGTGCCGCCAAATCCGCTCATCCGGTCTTTGACGTACATGGAGAAGCCGATGCGGGGCAATTCTCCGTCACTCGCCACATCGATTCCGGACGCCGCCTGGTTGCGGATGATCGCGGCCAACGAGGTCTCAACCTCATTTTGAAATTCGGCTTTCCCGACCGGCCGGCGGTTCTCCAGCGCATCGAGCAGACGCAGTAGCGCCGCAGACCTCGGCAGACTGCCGACGTGGGTGGTGAGCGTACGCTCGACACTCTTTTTCATTATCGATTCCTTGTTGCGCGCGGCTTGTTGACGCTGGGACCGGGATGAGCCCTGCCATCCGACTTACGATGAAAATAGATAGGATTATCGATAAAGTCAACAGACGATCTACTTGACTGGTGAAAAATATTCGAACATTCTGGGAAGGGCGGGGGAGATATCCGTAACAAATCGCGGGATATACGAACGTGTCACACCATGACTCTATATCGGCCAACGGTTACGGCAGCATCTCCCACCCGACCCGGGAGCGATCGGGGCGGAGAAAACACGGTGGGGCCAGTGGCCTGGTGCTTCCGGCGGCGGGGGCCCTCCTCCTGTGTGGAGCGCGGACGGTCGTTGCTCAGGAGGCGGAAGTCCCCGGCAATCCATTACAGGAGGTCGTGGTCACCGCTCAGAAGCGCGCCGAGAATGCCCAGAATGTCGGCATCGCGGTGGCCGCCTATTCCGCCGCGGATTTGCAGGCAGCCGGTATAACCAATGTCACGGACCTGGCGCGGTTTACGCCGGGGCTGGGGCTTTCGGGAAGCTTTGCCGGCCAGAACACGTCGATCTCGATACGCGGCGTCACCCAACAGGACTTCAACGCCATCTCCGAAGGTCCCAACGCCGTCTACATCGACGAAGGTTATATCGGGATCAACAATATTTCCGCGGTGGGACTGTTTGACATCGACCGGATAGAAGTGCTCAAGGGGCCGCAGGGGACCCTGTTCGGCCGCAACGCGACCGGTGGCGTCGTGAATATTCTGACCAACGAGCCGTCCTCGACCGCCGGCGGGTATGCGGAGTACACGTACGGCTCATACAACACGAACCGGTTCGAGGCGGCACTGACCGGGCCGCTGGGGACCGACAGGCTCACCGGCCGCCTCGCCGTGCTCTATGACCATAACGGCGCCTATGTCACGAACCTCGCTCCGACGGGCGGAAATCTCGGCGGTACGACCGACTGGGGCCTCAGGGGCAAGGTCGACCTCAAGGCGACCGCGGATCTCGATGTCCTCCTCACGGGTTTCATCACCCGATGGACCTCTTCGTGGGGCCCCTACCTCAGCCTTCCGGAGCAACCCGTGTATACGGGCACCGGCGCGCTCACCCGGCAGGTCAACTCGGTGCCGGTTGCCGACAGCCTGTTGTGGCCGACGAACACCTCCGACCCGAATTCTCTGACGCTGAACGCACACGACGCTCAAAATCACGGCGACTTCCAGAACATGGAGGGTGGGAGCATACGTGCTTCGTATGACGCCTCGGGCTGGGCGTTGACCTCGGTCAGCGATTACAAGCATTTCAAGTCCAGGCTGTTGCTGGACGACACGGCGCTACCGGTGTCGCTCTTCGATTCCGACGACAATTCCGAGTTTCAGAGCCTTTCGCAGGAGTTGCGGGCATACCGGGATTTCCGCTTCCTGCGCCTCACGAGCGGCCTATATTATCTGCATATGCGCGTGAATATGGACCCGAGCTACCAAATTTTCCAGCCGGCGCTCGGAGGTCCCGCCTATTACCAAGGCTTCGCTGCGCTCAACACCAACGCGTATGCCGCATTCGGCCAGGCGGAGTGGGATTTCGCCCCACAATGGACCTTGATCGGAGGCCTGCGCTATACGGATGATGAGAAACGTTACCACTATGTGCAAGACCTTTGTCCGAACTTCGCGGCTTGCGGCAACGTCTTCTACCCCGTTCAGGACCTGAGCCGGAGCGATGCGCTGATGACCGGGAAAGCCGAGATCGAATACCACCTGCAGAAGGGAATACTGCTTTACGCCAGCTACAACCGCGGCGCGAAGTCGGGAGGGTTCAACTTCCCCCTGAGCAGCACCAGCCCCGCCACGCAACCGCCCTCTACGCTGCCCTACAAACCCGAGCGCCTGACGGCCTACGAGGCCGGTTTCAAAAGTGACTGGCTGAGCCACACGCTGCAAGTCAACGGCGAGTCGTTTTACTACGACTATCGTGACTTCCAGTCCTTCATCCTGCTGCCGCCACTGACGACGTTCCTGCGGAACAATCCGGCGACCACCAAGGGTGGGGAGCTCAGTATCAACGCCAGGCCGTTCACCGGGCTGACGACATCACTGTCCGTCGACTACGTTCACAACCGGGTCTCTCAGGTAAACATCGCCACCTTATCCGGACTCCCCTTCTACTACACGAAGGAGGCTCCCTTCACGTCTCCCTGGCAGGCAACGGCCGTCGTGCGCTATGAATGGCCTCTATTCGGCGGCGCCGTCGGATTTCAGGCCGACGCGAAATTCACCGGCACGTACTACTTCTCCCTGACCAACTACACGTCCACCGAGCAGCAACAATTCACGTTGTACGACGCCAATGTGTCGTGGCTCGGCAAGGGCGAGCACTGGAACGTGTCCGTTTCGGGGAGCAACCTCACTGACGTGCGCTACAAGACGGTCGGCTTCGATATTGCGGCGTTGTTCGGCGAGGAGCAGGTTGCCTATGGGCAACCGCGTTGGTTCAGGGTTCGAGTCGGATACCAGTTCTGATGGACAAAGTGGCTTCGGCCGTGATTCATCCCTGGCAATGCGATGCCATGGGTCATCTGAACACGCGCTTTTATGTCGGCATCTTCGATGATGCGAACTACGTTCTGCTCATGAATCTCGCAGGCCGCGCGCGCGAGCTGGTGGGGACCCTAGGGTGGGCTGATGTCAGAAACGAAGTGGATTTCTTGGCAGAAACGAAGGCGGGCACTGTCGTCCACGTGTTCGCAGCAATCCGCCGGATCGGCACGAAGTCCCTGACCATCGCGGCTGAAATGCGTCCGGGCGATTCGGACTCGCCCTGCGCCCGCATGGTGGCGGTCATCGCCCGATTCGACCTGTCAGGAAGACGTGCGGTGCCCCTGTCGGCTTCCATGGTGACCGCGGCCCACGAATGGCTCGAAGCGGGGAATCCGTGATTGGGCGAGACGGTGGGTCAGGCACA
>CAZDTG010000008.1:28204-43661 GCA_964508005.1 uncultured Steroidobacteraceae bacterium | reverse complement strand
AGAACGTGTGGTTCTGGGTGCCGAGGGACTCGATCTTGATGGCGCCCATGACGGCGGCGATTCGACCTGTGGTCTTCCAATCCAAACCATGCAGCAGCCCATGGACCAATCCCGCACGGTAGGCGTCGCCACAACCGGTGGGATCGAGCGAGCGGCCTGATGCCAGGGCTCGAACCTTCGCGCACGGAATGACGATCTCTTCGGTGTCCGTATAGATGGTTGAGCCTGCAGCTCCCCGGGTCACGACCAGGGCCTCCACGCGGTCTGTGACATCGGTGACCGTCCAGCCGGTCTTCTGCTGCAAGAGCTGCCACTCATAATCGTTAACGGCCACCCATGAAGCCTGCTCGACAAACCGGGTGAGCTCGGCAACACCGAACATCGGCAATCCCTGGCCCGGATCGAAGATGAACGGTATGCCGGCCGCGGCGAACTGCCGCGCATGCTCCACCATACCCTCGCGACAGTCGGGTGCGACGATGCCTAAGCTGATACCCGCGTCGCGCGGGACGTCTATGAGATGCGACTCCTGCATCGCGCCGGGATGGAACGCGGTGATCTGATTGTCGTCGAGGTCGGTGGTAATGAATGCCTGGGCGGTGTGCTGCGCTTCGATGGTCCGCACGTAATCCACCGGTACGCCCGATCGTTGGAGCCAGTCCCGGTACGGCTCAAAATCCCGGCCGACCGAGGCCATGGGGTATCCGCGGTCGCCCAGGAGCCTGAGGTTATAGGCGATGTTACCTGCACAGCCGCCGAATTCGCGGCGCATCCGGGGTACGAGGAACGAGACGTTCAGGATATGCAACTGCTCGGGGAGGATGTGGTGGCGAAAACGGTCGCCGAACATCATGATCGTGTCGTAAGCGATCGAGCCACAAACGAGCGCGGTCCCCGGGCACTGTGCACGGTTCAATCCATCACCTGCTGTGTCGTCTACTGCCATCCCGGTTCCGCATAGCTCTTAGGCCGCACGAACAGTCTTGCCTTCGGAGGCCAACGCCGCGGCGCGATCCGTCTTCTCCCAGGTAAACTCAGGCTCGGTGCGACCGAAGTGGCCGTAGGCCGCCGTCTTCTGATAGATCGGGCGCACGAGATCGAGCATCTCGCGCAGGCCGTAGGGGGTCAGGTCGAAGTTCTTGCGCACCAGCTGCGTCAGCCGCTCGCGCGACAGGCGGCTCGTGGCGAATGTCTCGACCATGATGGAGGTGGGCTCGGCCACGCCGATGGCGTACGACACCTGCACCTCGCAGCGCTCCGCAAGGCCCGCGGCCACGATGTTCTTGGCGACGTAGCGCGCCGCATAGGCGGCCGAACGATCGACCTTCGAGGGATCCTTGCCCGAGAATGCGCCGCCGCCGTGGCGTGCATAGCCACCGTAGGTGTCGACGATGATCTTACGGCCCGTCAGGCCGCAATCGCCCACCGGACCTCCGACGACGAACCGGCCCGTCGGGTTGATGTGGTATTTCGTGCGCTTGTCGATCCACTTCTTCGGCAGGACCGGCTCGAGAATCTCCTCGATGACCGCCTCGCGCAGCGCCTTGGTGGAAATATCCGGGCTGTGCTGAGTCGAGAGCACCACCGCCTCGAGGCCTACCGGCTTGTCGTCCTCGTAGCGCAGAGTCACCTGACTCTTCGCATCCGGACGCAGCCAGTCGAGCTTGCCCTTCTTGCGGACCTCGGCCTGCTTTTTCACGAGCCGGTGCGCCAGGGTGATCGGCGCCGGCATCAATACATCCGTCTCGTTCGTCGCATAGCCGAACATCAGGCCCTGGTCGCCGGCGCCCTGCTTGCGCTCGTCCTTGCGATCCACGCCTTGTGCGATGTCGGGGGACTGCTTGCCGATGATGTTGACGACACCGCAGCTCGCCCCGTCGAAACCCATGTCCGAGGAGTTGTAGCCGATCTCGAGAACCGTCTTGCGGACCAGGGCCTCGACATCGACCCAGGCACTCGTGGTCACTTCGCCCGCGACCACCACGACGCCGGTCTTGATCAGTGTCTCGCACGCCACCCGTCCGCGCGGATCGCCCTCGAGGATCGCATCCAACACGGCGTCAGAGATCTGGTCGGCTACCTTGTCGGGGTGGCCCTCGGAGACGGATTCTGAAGTAAAGAGGTAATTGCCGGCCATTGGAAGGTTCTCCTGGAGAAAAAAGCGCTCACCTGAGTTGTCACGCCCTGCGGCGTGAGATGGTAAAGGTCTCATCGTTGAACCAGAGTCCACCGTACTTCTGCAACACGGCCTGGGTGGCTTGCAGGTATGCACCATTGTGCACGACGGCATCGAGCCGTTCGTCCTCGATCTGGTTGACGTAAATCGCCGCGTTCCACGCCGCGTACAGCGTGGAGGTTCCGATTCGATCGCCGATTTCCGACGGCAGCGTATGCATCTCGTAGCGAAACACCGCTTTTTCATCCGGCGGCGCGTGGACGGCGAATTCCCGCACATCGCGTCCCAGCTCCTCCTTGAGTGCCGCAATCAACTGATGCCGATCGACTGCGAATGGATTTTCATCCGGCCACAGCATCTGCACCATCTCCAGTGCCGGATCACGCCCGTAGGACTGGATCGCGAGCAAACGCCCACCGGGGGCCAGGCTGTGTGCCAGGGGCGCGAGCACTTTTTGTGCTTTGAAAGTTGCCGGCATGCGGGCGCGCCAGGGCTGCGAAGCCAGGATAAAGTCGTAACTCTCGAAATTCCGACCTGGCTTGGGAATTACCGCATCCAGCGCAAACCGCTGGTCCTCGCGATAGATGACGAGAACCGAGGGGCGCACATAGCTCGGATTACCCGACTTGGGACTCGGCTTGGTCTCCCAGCCATGGGCGAGCAGCGCGCCGAGGTCTTCGATCTGCTTCGAGTATTCGTGGGCGGAATGACCGACCAGACGGACTTCCTGCCAGTTCAGGGCCGCGGCGGAGTGCACGTCGCGTGGCATGAGGCGCGGCGCTTCGGCGTACAGTAAGTTGGTGATGACGAGCACGGTCGCCGGATGCTCGAAGAAGCGATCCGGCATCTTGTCCAGGCCCAAGCGCACGTCCTCGAGGCTGATTTCCTTGGCGACCGCGAGCAGGGGAATCGTCGGAAACTGCCAGTGGATGTTGCGCATCATGCGCGCGAGCACGGTGCCATCGCCCATTCCAGCATCAAACACGCGCAGCGCGGGCGGCTGAGGGCGCACGTGCACCATTTCCTGGGCGACGCGCCGGGCGACGGCGGATTTTTCGTTGCACGTGTTGACGAACGTCAGATATTTCTGGCGATTGTCGTAGAAGCGGAAGGGGCGCGATTCGGGCGCGCCGGACGTGTGGGCAGACAGCGTCTGGTGCGAATCCCGTGCCTGCAGGCTGATGCTCATATCGAACGTCTCGCTGTGCCGGCTTTCCGCGTGGACGGCCCGGCGCCGCGGCGGCTCATACTCGGCTCATCATCAATTAGTCATTTTATCGATAATCTTATCGATACGTCAACAAGACGTTCTCGTCGGACCCAATACTGCTACACTACGGAGCAGTCGAACTGCCGAACCGAAAGGACGTATGACAAAAAACAACGCGAGCGTGGAGGTTGTGCTCACGGAGTTGCGCACCGGAATACAACGCGGGCGCTATGCCCCGGGGCAGCGCCTGGTCACCTCCGATCTGGCGAGCCACCTGAAAACCAGCCTCGCCCCCGTTCGGGAGGCGCTCCATATCCTGATCGGCGAGGGCCTGGTGGAAATGCGTCCCAACCGTGGCGCGAGCGTGCGCACCTTGACTGCCCAGACGTTCATCGATGGGTTGCAGGTGCTGGAAGCGATCGGTGCACTGGCCTTACGGCTGATCGCCCCCAAGCTCAAGGACGCGAGCATACGGGCCGAGATCGAACAGGCTCTGGAGCCGATTTTCGAGGCCGGCAAACGGCGCAACCAACACGATTTTTTTGCCGCCATTGCCGTTTCGCACCGCCTGGTGAATGAGTATTCCGGCAACTCCTATCTCAATCCGATTCTCAACCGCATCCACCTGGAATACTTTTATCGACAGATGGCCGATCTGTTACCCGACACCTTCTGGGATCAATACACCGAAAACTACCGAACCACGGGAGGTCTTCTGGTGCGCGGCGACGCGCGCGGCGCCGAGCGTGCCTGGCGTCAGCACATTCAGTGGGTCATTGGTTTACTCAGAAAGCACGTGAACTAGTCGCGCCCTAATCATGACGCAACTGACCGACTTGAAGGTACGGTGGGCCTGAAAGTTCGGTAACGCCCGAGCGTCAAGAGCATGAGGGCGCCGACCAGCAGCGCGCCCGAAGTCGGCAGCAGCGCGCGGGCGTAGGACTTGGTCGCATCGAACACAGCCCCGTACACGAGTGGCCCGACTCCCGCACCGAGCGAGAAAAAGCCATATAGCGCGCCGTAGATCGCTCCATACGAACGCATTCCAAAATAACGTGCGACGAGGAAACCCATGAGGTCGTATTCGATGCCCGAGGCGAACCCGAAAGCGACGATGCAGGCGAGCGCGGTGGCAAAGCCGATCGAATGCCGCGCCAGCATCCAACAGGCGACCGTGACGAGGCATAACAAAACGCAAGCGACCGCCGGCGCCCAGAGATGATCGATCAGCCAGCCACCGAGTGCACGGCCCACCATCACGGACAATCCGAGGAGCGGGACGAGGCGGACGATGTCGCTTCGGACAAATCCCGCGGTCGCCAGGATGTTCTCCATGTTGCTGATCGGTCCACCGCCTGCGAACGCAATGGGCACCAGGGCGAGCGCAAGCACCCAGAATCGCCAGTCGCGTCGTGCTTCGCCGAAGCTGTAGCCCGCTGCCGCCAATGACGGCGCCTGCCGCTCGGCGCTGCCCGCCTCCCGATCGCGAAACCAGATCAACGCTACCGGCAGCGCAATGACGAGGGGCATCAAGCCGATCGCGAGATAGGCTGCGCGCCACCCGACAATGGCGATGAGCCACGCAGCAGTGGGCTTGATCAGGAATCCAAACAGCCCGGTACCGACCAGCGAGAGCCCGAGCGCAAGGCCCTTGTGTGCTTCGAAGCTGTTGTTGACCGCGCGCGTCCAAGTGATGGGCAGCGTGCCCGACCCCAGGAGGGCGATCAGCGCCCAGTTGAAATAGAAAAGCAGCAGCGAGCCGTTGCTCGCAGCAAGCGCACCGAACGAAATTGCAAACAGCACGAGCGACGTGAGCGCGACTCGGCGCACGCCGTAGCGGTCCGCAAGCAACCCGACAACGGGACTTGCACCCAACATCACCACGGTCATCACCGTGAGGCCGGCCATTATCTGGCCGAAACCCCAGTGGAACGCTCTCGCCAACTCAGGCGCAAACAGGCCTGCGGTGTAGAACGGCAGCGGAGACAGCCCGAGCCCGATGCCGAGCAGCGCGGACAGGACGACCGGCCAGCCGCGCCTGAACTCCCCCCACTCCAGCGCCGCTTCGGTGACCGCGGCAGGAATGCCGCCCTCCCCGCGCACACCGAGATCTTCGTACATATCAGGTATTCTGGCCGGCTCTTCCGCACTTATACCCGACAATATTCGAAGATTCCAGGACTAGACATGAACGACCTGAATCAGGCTGCAACAGGATCCATCTGACTAGACGGCGCGGGTAGTCCGGCGGTGGCGAGTCGTCGCACGACTCTCGGCGGCGCGATGGATCAGTTGCACGGACCAGTGCGCGTGATACCGAATGATGGCTGCGGCAGCTTCTCCATCACCTGCCATGACAGCCTCGTGCATACGTCTATAGTTATTGAGGTAGCCTTCGATATGGGCATGCACGTCAATGAGCTCCGCCAGGTAGCGATCCCAGTACGGGACACCCAGCCGCTCCAGTGCGGGAGTCACAAACTCATTACCCCCCAGTCGATGAATGGCCCAGTGGTATTCGTTGAGACGCAACAGAAACTCGACAGGCGAAACCGCCAGCGGATCGCGCCCGATCTCGCTATGGCGCGCTACGATCTCCGCGCAGTCGCCGCCGTTCGCAACCGCGTTGCCGGCGAGCTTCAATCCGAGAGCTGTGATTTCCGCGATAACCGCCCACATCTGCGCAACCTCACGCGGGCTCAGCGGACGCATCACCGCGCCCCGGTCTGGCAGCAAATCGAGCACGCCACGACCTGCGAGAATACTCAGTGCCTCGCGCACCGGTGCGGCACTGAGATTCAGAATTGCAGAGATCCTGGCGGCGTTTACCCTCGAGCCCGGTGTCAAACGTCCAGCGTCCATTTCCGCCAGAATGTAGTCGAGGACGCGCTCGGTAGCAGGCGTGCGCTTGCCCTCATCACGCGACATGGTGTGTTGCTGCGGTGGCGACAGGTTGGTCATGTACGCTTGCCCTCCAGCTCGCAGCGTAAGGGTTAGTGTCCAATGCTGCCAATCCGCAGCGCCGTCGGGTCAATGTAGGCCCCGCGACGCGACGGTCACGCCACCCCTTTCTCGCTGATTGTCGGCGAAAATAGCTAGCAATCGGCGCCGCTGCAGTCACGTCAATTTGGATCTCCAATAAATTCATTATAAATCAATGTCTTGACTTTAAGGCTCATCGCCTGCCGAAGGATTGTTTCCCTGCCTGGATTGACATTGTCGACAATCGTCCCTATAAGGCAGGCAGAACCCAGGTTGACCATGATCCATCAACCGCCCGCGCGCGAGCCGACTCGCAGATCCCCACCGGCCATCGAAGGCTACTGCGATCCGTCATTCTCGCGAGTGCGCGAGGCATTCGACGACAACTTCGCGCTGCTCGGCGAAGTGGGCGCCTCGGTCTGCGTCTATTGCAACAGCCGCAAGGTTGTCGAGTTGTGGGGTGGGTTCGCCGACCCGGTCTCGCAGCGGCCGTGGCGATCCGACACGCTCGTGTGCATGATGTCGGTTGGAAAGTCGGTCTGTGCCCTCGCCGTGTTGATGCTCGTCGAGCGGGGAAAGATCGCGCTGGACAAGCCCGTCGCGCATTACTGGCCGGAGTTTGCCAGAGCCGGCAAAGAGCACATCACGGTGCGCACGCTGCTGGCGGGCAAGGCGGCACTGCTCTTCGCCGACGCTGCGCCTGAGGGCTCCGCGTATGAGTGGCAAACAATCATCAGCGCGCTCGAGCAACAGGTTCCGGAATGGGAGCCCGGTACGCGAGGCGCTTATCATTCGGTCACGTTCGGCTATCTTCTCGGTGAGCTCGTTCGCCGCGTCGACGGGCGGATGATCAATGTGTTCGCGGAGGAGGAGATCGAGCGGCCACTGGGGATCGAATACAAGTTTGGCCTGAACGATGCTGCGATCGCCCGTGTCGCCCACATCGTCGCTAACGAAGGTAACACAACACTTCGGTTGACTGGAAATCGATCCACGAAGCTGGGACGGGCGTGGCGGATTCAGCCGCGAACTGCCGCTACGCATTACCGCAACACACGCGAGTTCCGCACGAGCATCTTCCCCTCCGGCAACGGACACAGCAATGCACGATCCGCGGGCCGCCTGTATGCGTTGCTGGCGGCGGGCGGCTCACTCGACGGCGTACGGCTGGTTTCACCCTCGCTCATCGAGGAAGCGCGCACCGAGACGTGGAACGAGACGTGCGGAATGACCGATCGGCCGTATCGATATGGCCTGGGATTTTTCCTGAATTGTCCGCCGCTGGTGCCCTTCGGCCCGAACCCGCGCGCGTTCGGCCATCCTGGCGCCGGAGGTGCTGTTGGAATCGCCGACCCGGAAGCGGGGATCGCGATGAGCTACAGTCCGAACTTCATGTGCGCCGGTGCCGGGGTCGGTGAGCGGTGTGAAGCGCTCGTGACAGCCGTATTCGGCGGGTGAGCAGTGCACACAACCATCCAATCCCGGAGCGGATGATGCGAACGGCTGACCCGGCGTCGCATGGACGTTGGGGCACCGGCATGCGATCCTCTTGAAGTATGCAAGAAAATGACTCGGATGCGTCATTGCATCCCACCTTTGAGCGCGGAAGCCCGAGCTTGCAGACCGATGCGGCTTTGGCCGCGCGCGGCCTGCCCTTCACGGCGCCGAAGACGCTGGAGGGCGGCGGGATCAAGACCTCGTTGGTCCAGCTTGTTTACGAGGCGATTCTGGCGGAGCTCGATGACGGCAAGCTGCGGCCGGGGCAGCGGATCGTCGCTTCCGCGGTGGCCAGTCGACTGAAGCTGAGTCGAGCGCCCGTGCGTGAAGCACTGCATGTGCTGGCCGGACGCGGTCTCGTCGAGCTGCAGCCCGACCGCGGTGCGCTGCTGCGGAAACTGTATCGGGAAGACCTCGCGGAGCTTTACGAGCTGGCCGGACCGGTCGTCGCGATCGGTGTGCGTGCCGCCGCGGAGCGCATCAAGGAACGAGATAACGCAAAACGCATCGAGGCCGCCATCGAGCGGATCCGCGGATCCGCCGATGTCAAACCGCGGTTCCGCTTCTATCTCGTGCTGAACGATTTCCACTATATAGCCAACGACATCGGCGGGAAGCCGTGGGTCGACTTCGTCATGCGCAGTATCAACATCGAGTACTGGAACCGCATGCTGGCGGAAGCCATCGATCTCGACGTCCACGTCCCCACCTACATCCGCAATTACGAACGGCTTGCCGACTCGATTCTCGCCGGCGACGCTCGCGCAGCCGAGGCCATCGTGATCAGCCACTGCCAGTGGGCTGCCACGCTCTGCGCGCCCTCCAAAGGACCCTAGTCTTCAGGCGCCCCAGCCTCCCCGGACGCGCCACGATCCAGGGCAGCCGCCGCTACCCCAGCTCCTCCGTTCGGGATAGCATCCAAAGTGTCGACAATATGCTAATAATAGTCTTCACTTATGGCGCTTATTAGCTTTTAGGGCGTTTAATCCCGGGGACGCGCCATTTATTGTCGACGATCCGTTGAAATCGTCGACAATCCGATGTAAAACCGGTTCGCCGGGAAGCGTCCCGAGGAGGCTACGTGCTGAAGAACAAAGTGGCATGCATTTCCGCCGCGGGACTCGTTCTGTGAGCGCTTCGGACCGCATGCCGTCTGCGATGCGCCTCGGATGTGACACTGGCGGAACGTTCACCGATCTCGTCGTCGAGGACTCTGACGGCTCGGTGACCATGTACAAGGCATCGACAACGCCGAGCGACCCGTCGCGCGGCGTCCTCGCGGCGCTCGAGCTCGCGGCGGCCGACCGCGGCGAGCCGCTTTCAGATTTCCTTTCCCGCGCTGACATGCTCGTTCACGGAACGACCCACGCAATCAACGCGATCATCACCGGCAACACGGCGCGCACCGCGTTTCTCGTCACGCAAGGCCACCCGGACATTTTGGTGCTTCGCGAAGGCGGCCGGGCCGAGCCGTTCGACCATACCGTGCCCTTTCCCGAGCCCTATGTGCCGCGCTCGCTTACCTTCGAGGTCCCCGAGCGGATCGGAGCCGATGGGCGCGTCATCAAGGTGCTCGATGAGACGGCCGTGTGTGCCGTGCTCGATGAGCTCGAGGCTCGCCAGGTCGAGGCGATCGCGGTTTGCCTGTTGTGGTCGATAGCAAACCCCTCGCACGAGCGGCGCATCGGAGAGCTCATCGCTACCCGCCTGCCGGGCGTGCCTGTCACGCTTTCACATCGGTTGAGTCCGGCATTGCGCGAGTATTGGCGGGCGAGCGCAACCTGCATTGACGCCTCGCTCAAGCCGCTGATGGGAGTCTATCTCGCGGGTCTCGAGGGGCGGCTGCGCAGTGCGGGTTTCCGCGGCAGGCTGTTGGTCCTGACATCGCAAGGCGGTATGGTCGACAGCGCGGATCTGGCGCGCACGCCCATTCACGCAATCAACTCGGGGCCGAGCGCCGCGCCAATCGCGGGCCACCATTTCGCCGCGCTCGAAGGCAGCCGTAGCGACGTCATTGTCGCCGATACTGGCGGTACAACGTATGACGTCAGCCTGGTTCGCAACGGCCGGGTTCCGTGGACTCGCGAGACCTGGATCGGACATCCTTACCGGGGGCATATGACGGGCTTTCCGTCGGTCGACGTGAAGAGCGTGGGTGCTGGCGGCGGCAGTATTGCCTGGGTCGACGAAGGGCAAGTCCTCCACGTCGGCCCGCAGAGCGCAGGCGCGGTACCGGGTCCGGTCTGTTACGGTCGCGGCGGCAACCGTCCAACACTGACCGACGCCTGCGTCGTGCTTGGATACATCGATCCCGATTACTTCCTCGGTGGCAGCATGCGCCTGCAGCGGGAAGCGGCTGAGCAAGC
Source organism: uncultured Steroidobacteraceae bacterium (assembly GCA_964508005.1). Taxonomy (GTDB): domain Bacteria; phylum Pseudomonadota; class Gammaproteobacteria; order Steroidobacterales; family Steroidobacteraceae; genus 13-2-20CM-66-19. The sequence goes on along the minus strand of CAZDTG010000008.1, from coordinate 33,430 downwards.
GATAGAGCGCCAGATTGCCCACCCACTGCGCCTGTCACTGTACGAAGCTGCCGCCGCTATTGTCGAGCTCGCCACTGAGAACATGGTGCAGGCGATCGCCGACATCACGATCAACCAGGGAATCGACCCTGCCCAGGCCATACTGCTCGGTGGCGGCGGCGCTGCCGGACTCAACTGCGTTGCCGTCGCACGCCGCTTGGGTTGCCGTAGCGTGTTAATCCCGGAGCTGGGCGCAGCGCTCAGTGCCGCTGGTGCGCTGATGACCGACCTCGCTGCGGAATATCGCGCTGTTCGGCTCACGACGAGCACGGCATTCGACTACGCGGGCGTTGCAGTCACACTCGCCGCTCTCGATAAACAGTGCCGGAGCTTTCTCGAAGCCGCGAACGCCGGACCGCGCGAATTCAGCATCGAGTTCACGGTGGAAGCCCGTTACCCCGGACAAGTATGGGAGATCGAGGTTCCGCTTCCGCCGCGCGGCATTACAACACCCGACGATCTACGCAGTGTCCTCGAAGGCTTTCATGCCGAGCATCGCACGATCTTCGCGATTGACGATCCCTTGTCGCCGATCGAGATGGTGAGTTGGACTGCGAAGGCCCGCTGCGCCTTGCGTAATCGTCCGCTGGGTCGATTGATTACTGCATCGAGCTCGACGGCAACCGGCGGTACTCGGCTCGTGTATTTCACCGGCCGCGGTCAGGTGAGGGCCTCGCTTCATCGGCTCGACACCTTGCCGGCCGGATGCCGACTGGCCGGTCCCGCCATTGTCGAATCGCCCTTTACGACCATTGTCGTCGACCCCGACGCGACGTTTGAGCGCACCGAGCATGGCAGTCTGATGGTGACCTTGGCCGCGAGCGACGTTAAAACGCCGCAACCTGCCCAGGGCGAGCAGAAGGAGCCTCCGCATGAGTAAGAAAGAACTCGACGGCGCACGCCTCGCAGTGCTGTCGAATCGGTTCGGCGGCATCGCGCGCAAGATGGCGAACACGCTTCTGCGCACAGGCCGCTCGGGCGTGCTGAACCGTGCGCGGGACTTCTCGTGTTGTATCGTCACGGCGGATTGCGAACTGCTGACGGCCACCGACAGCTTGCCCATCCACGTCCTCAGCGGACCGGATCTGATGGCACGGGCGATGAAGGAGTTTCATCCCGTGCTGCGCCGGGGCGATGCGTTCCTCCACAACTCGCCCTACCACGGATGTTCGCATCCCGCGGACCACACGATCCTGGTGCCGGTCGTGGACGAAACCGGTCGACACCGCTTCACCGTGCTCGCCAAGGCGCACCAGGCCGACATCGGCAACTCGATCCCGACGACCTATCACGGAACGGCGCGCGATGTGTACGAGGAAGGCGCGCTGATTTTCCCGGCTGTCCAGGTACAGCGAGACTACGAGACGATCGATGACATCGTCCGCATGTGCCGGATGCGGATCCGCGTGCCCGATCAGTGGTGGGGCGATTTTCTCGCCATGCTCGGCGCGGCGCGCATCGGCGAGCGGGAAATCGTTGCAATGGCCGACGAGCTCGGGTGGGATCTGCTCGACTCGTTCGCTCACCAGTGGTTCGACTACAGCGAGCGAAGGATGGCCACGGCCCTGGCGAAGCTCCCCACCAGTGAGGGACGCGCAAGCAGCACGCACGATCACTTTCCAGGCACCCCGAAGCAGGGGATCGTTATCACCGCTCGCGTGAGTACCGACCCCGTCGCCGGACGGGTGCACGTCGATCTCAGCGAATGCCCCGACGCGTTGCCGTGCGGACTCAACTTGAGCGAATCCTGTACGCGGACTGCCGTTTTGATCGGCGTCTTCAATTCAATCGATCACACCGTCCCGAAGAACGCGGGCAGCTTCCGGCGCGTTGACATGACCTTACGGCGCGGCTCGGTCGCGGGCATCCCGGAACACCCCACGAGTTGCTCGGTTGCGACCACCAACGTTGCGGACCGTGTCGCAGCAGCCGTGCAGCGCTCATTCGCCGAAATCGCGGACGGGCTCGGGATGGCCGAGGTTGGCGCGGTGATTCCGCCCGCTGACGGCGTCGTGTCCGGCATCGATCCACGTACCGGCAAACGCTTCGTGAATCAGCTGTTCCTGGGCGCGACCGGCGGCGCTGGCACCGCACACGTCGATGCCTGGGTCACCTACACACACGTCGGCAACGGCGGTCTCTGTTATCTCGACAGCGTAGAGCTCGACGAGGTGTACCAACCCATCCATGTGAGGGAGCGGCGGCTGTTATCCGACACGGAGGGCGCTGGTGGCCATGTCGGTGCCCCAAGCCTGTGTGTTGAGTACGGACCGATCGGCGGCTCGATCGAAGTCGGGTACGTCAGTGACGGCGCTATCAACTACGCTCGCGGTGTGCGCGGCGGCCGCGACGGCGGTCCAGCGCAGCAGTGGCTGAGGCGCCGCTCCGGTTCGTTGGAACCGCTGCCGGCTTGTGCCCAGGTCACGGTCAATGAAGGTGAAAGTATTGTCTCAATCTCCTGTGGCGGCGGAGGTTACGGTCCGCCTGAAAGCCGCGCCACCGCGGCGGTCGCGCGCGACGTGCGTGAGGGTTGGATCACCACTGAGCGGGCGCGCAACGTCTATCGCGTGGAGGTTACCCCTGACGGACGTGTGGACGAGAGAAGCACCGGCGCTCTGCGGGCAGCGGCCCCTGAACCGGCTCGCTAACCAAGTTCGAGGACTGTCAATCCATGGCCCGTAAAGTCATTCTCACCTGCGCTGTTACCGGCAACGCCCCGTTCAATCGCGAACATCCGAGCTTTCCGGTAACTCCGAAGCAGATCTGCGACGCAGTAGTGGAGGCCGCGAAGGCCGGTGCCTCGATCGCCCACATTCATGTACGCAATCCCAACACCGGCGAGGGCAGTCGCGACCCCCCTCTGTTTCGCGAAGTGGTCGACCGGATCCGGCAGACCGGGACGGACATCGTCCTCAACCTGACGGCCGGTCTGGGCGCGTTCTTCCTGCCCGACCCGGCGGACGAGAGCCGCGCCCTGCCGGAGAGTGATGTGATCGGTCCCGACGAGCGTGTTCAACACCTCGTCGAGTGTTTGCCCGAGATGGCCTCCCTCGACATCGTCACCGGCAATCAGGTCGAAGGCAAGCTCGAGTTCGTCTACCTCAACACCACTCGCACCCTGCGCGCCATGGCGCAGCGATTCCAGAAACTCGGCATCAAGCCCGAGCTCGAAGTCTTTTCGGCCGGAGACATTCTCTTTGGAAAACAGTTGATGGCGGAAGGACTGATCGAGGATCCGCCCCTTTTCCAGTTCGTCCTCGGGGTCCTCTGGGGCGCGCCCGCCGACCCCGAGACCATCATTTACATGCGGAATCTGCTTCCCCCCGGTGCGCTATGGTGTGCTCTCGGCATCGGCCGCCGCGAGATGCCGGTCGTCGCGCAATCCGTACTGTTGGGCGGCAATGTGCGCGTCGGACTCGAGGACAACCTTTACCTTCGGAAGCATGTCTTCGCGACCAACGGCGACCTGGTGGAGCGGGCTCGTACGATCATCGATTGCCTCGGCGAGGAAGTCGCGACACCGGCGGAAGCCAGGGCGATACTGAAGCTCAAGGACCCATGGAATGCGCGGTACCACCTCGCCGCGCCGTCGGCGCATGAACGGCGCGACGCGGATCCTAGATGAACGACAATCGGTTCCAAGGTGAGTCTGCTCTGGTTACCGGGGCGGCATCGAGTGTCGGACGTGTGATCGCCGAGCGCTTTGCCGCAGAGGGCGCCAACGTCCATATCTGCGATGTGCAGGAAGCGGCATTGCGGGAGACGCTTGCGGCAAACCCTAACATTCGTGGCACGGTGGGCAGCGTAGGCAAGCTCAACGATGTCTGCCGGATATTCGCGGAGGCCCGCACCTGGCTAGACCATCCCACGATCCTCGTCAATACCGTGGGCATCGGTGGCCCGCGCGCACCGATAGAAGACGTCTCAATCGACGACTGGCAGGAATCGTTCGCCGTGAACGTCAATGGGATGTTCTATTGCATTCGTCAGGCGATCCCGGCCATGAAGCGCGCCCGCCGCGGCGTGATCCTGAATTTCTCGTCGGGCTCGACCCGGACAGGGCTGCCGCTGCGCACCCCTTACGTCGCCTCAAAATATGCGGTCGAGGGACTGACTCGGAATCTCGCGCGCGAGCTCGGGCCACATAACATCCGCGTCAATGCCCTCCTCCCCGGCATGATCGACAACGAGCGTATGCGCGGCATCGTGCGCCGCTCGGCCGAGGCACAGGGCAAGTCGATCGAGGACGTCGAAGACGAGTACCTGCGCTATATCTCGATGCGCACCAAAATCTCCCCAGAGGAGATCGCCGACATGGTGCTATTTCTCGCCTCTCCCGCCGCCCGTCATGTCACCGGTCAATTGGTCGGGGTCGACGGCAATATCGAATGGGAGATCTGACCGCGGTCCAGCTCTATCACGCCGATCGCTCCACATGCGGCAAGCAGAAGCGCGCCCCCGCTACCACGTCTCATAAAAACAACAGTAAAAACATCCGCTTAGGTCGGGGCGACACACGCCTCGACGCGCTACCATGAGTGCTTCGGCTCCATCACCGCGCGTTTCGCAGCGGCGCTCGTCATGGCTTGCGTCACCAGCGCGTAACGCGTTACAGTGTAACGCGTTACTGACGGAGGAATCGATATGGCTTTGGCAGCCGACAGGATGAAGGCCATGCGTGAGCGGCGCCGCGCCCGTGGCCTGCGCGAGTTACGCTTGATCGTGCCCGACGCGCGCTCGAAGGCAGTTCGCCGCCGCGTCGCCAAGGAGGTCGCAAGCCTTGACCGCTCACGCGAGCTAGACGCAATGAGGTGGATCGAGGCGGTTTCGGAATTCGACGCTCAATGAAGCGTGGTGATATCGTCACCGTCGCGGCCGCAGGCGACTACGGCAAATCGAGACCAGCAGTAATCGTGCAGACAGACGCGTTGCCCCCCGAGCATGCCTCGGTGGTGGTCTGTCAAATGACTTCGGATTACAGCGACGCACCTGATTTTCGCGTGACGATCGAGCCGAGTGAAAAGAATGGCCTGCGAGTGAGATCGCAGGTGATGGCCGACAAGCCGGTGACGATCCGGCGTGAGCGTGTTGGGCAGAAGATCGGGTACCTGGAGGACAAAGATATCGCCCGACTCAACATCGCCTTGGCGTTCGTCATCGGCTTAGCCGACTGAGCCGACTGAGCCG
>CAZDTG010000008.1:0-28104 GCA_964508005.1 uncultured Steroidobacteraceae bacterium | reverse complement strand
CTCAACATCGCCTTGGCGTTCGTCATCGGCTTAGCCGACTGAGCCGACTGAGCCGCCCCCAACCAAATCGAGATCCCTTTGCAGGCGAGATTGGTCATTCTTGAGGCTCTCCGCGTCCGAGCGTGGAAGTGGTTCGGTGTCAGCGAGCAATCTCCGTTTCGGCAGATTTAGGGTCAAATCCTAACGAGGCTCCGCCTCAGACCGACGTGTCGTCACGATGCACTGTCGGTGCTTCGAAGACATCAGGCTTGTCGGCGAACATTGGGTGTTCGCGACCTGCGGTTGACAGTAATATGCGACGGGCAAATCCGAACTCGCGCCCACGCGGATTCGCGCGCACTGCGCCGCCAGCTGCAGCCACGGCGACCTGAAGACCCCAACAGCTTCCGAACATCGGCACGCCCGCTCCAAACACGGCTCCCGCCAGAGCCACTTGGCGCGTAACGGCGGCGTCTCCCTCCGGGAGGTTGAGAGCCGATCCCGTGAGGGCAACGCCGTCATAACTTTCCAGAGTTGCACCTACCGGCAGGAGGCATCCGCATCGGCAGCATAAAGGACGTCGCAGAGGATCTCCGGCTCCAGCCGCCGGAGCACGCGCGCATAGCCGGTGCTAGCGTCGTAACCCAGCATAGCCGTCTGTCTGGCACGGACCTCGGCGACAGTGCCGTCAATCACGAGCACCCGCGTAGCGGCCATGACGTTAGCCTACCGCCTGAAGGTCGCCGGCTACCGCAGCTCGGAAGATTCGTTCAAGCGCTGCGTCGTCAACGGGAATGGGATTGCCGGCTGCGGACGGATCACGAGCCGCCTCCTCACCAATGACACTCGCGACGCTGGCGTTGACACCTATCTCGGCAAGTGAGTGTGCGATCCCTAGAGTCCGGCGCAACTCCAGACTCCATGTCAGCAAAGAGTCGAAGCCTGGATTAGGCAGATTGAGGATGCGCGCAATGATTTCCGCCTTGGAGGAGATGGCCGCACGATTGTGCTTCATCACATACGGCAGCAGAATCGCATTCGTAAGGCCGTGATGCGTATCGAACCACGAGCCGACCGGATGAGCAATCGCGTGCACGGCACCGAGCCCTTTCTGGAATGCGGTCGCGCCCATAGAGGCGGCTGCCAACATGTTGGCGCGCGCTTCGATGTCAGGGCCAGCTGCATAGGCCCGTGGCAGGAACTGCGCGATCAGGCGCATTCCCTCGAGAGCCATGCCGTCGGCGAGCGGATGGAAACCGGGAGCGCAAAACGCTTCGAAGCAATGGACGAACGCGTCCATGCCGGTAGCAGCAGTGATATGTGGGGGCAGCCCGACCGTCAGCTCAGGATCGGAGATCACGGCTCCGGGCATCATCTGCGGGTGAAATATGATCTTTTTTTGACGGGCTGCCTCGTTGAGAATGACCCCCGCACGCCCGACCTCGGAGCCCGTTCCGGCTGTCGTTGGTACCGCCACAACCGGTGCGATTCCGGCAGGATCGGCGCGCGTCCACCAGTCGCCGATATCCTCGAAGTCCCACATCGGCCGCTTCTGGCCGGACATGAACGCGATGACCTTCCCGGCATCGAGCGCCGAACCTCCACCGAAGGCCACCACGCCATCGTGTCGCCCCGCACTATAGGCACGCAGACCGCTTTCGACATTGCTGGCGGTGGGATTGCCTCTAACCTCGCTAAACACGACCGCGTTCGGCAGCGCCACCATGGCATTTCGAATCATCTCATGACGGACCAACCCCTCGTCGGTTACCAGGAGCGGGCGATGGATATCGAGCAGGGTGCAGGCCTGCGGCAGTTCTGCGACACGGCCCGGGCCGGCCCAGATCCGGGTCGGAAAATTCCAGTTCGCACGCAATGTGCTCTTCATAACTTCGTCCGAAAGTGAAATGACTTGGGACGCGTCAGCTGCTCGAAGCCGACGCGTGACAGGGTACACCCGCGGCCGGAGTCCTTCACACCGGTCCAAGCAAGCGCGGGATCGAGATAATCACAGCGATTGAGGAACACGGTCCCGGTTTCCAGCGCGTCTCCAAGAAGCTCGGCGCGTTCTGGATCTGCGGAGTAGATAGCCGCCGTGAGACCGAAAGCGCTGTCGTTCATCAGACGCACTGCCTCTTCATCTGAGGCTACCCTGACGATCCCCACGGCTGGCCCGAATGTTTCTTCGCGCATGATGTCGTGCGAATGGTCCACGTTGATAAGCACTTTTGGAGCCAGATACGGCGTCCGGGGTTGGTCCATGGGAAAGTGCTTCTTATCGATCAGTTGTCGCGCGCCCCGCGCGACAGCGGCATCAACTTGGGCGCGGACGGCATCCGCGGCGGCTGTGCGCACCACAGGGCCTAGGGTCGTCTGCGATTCCAAGGGCGAGCCAAGCCGATACTTGTGAGTGAGATCGACCATCGCCTCCACGAAATGATCAAACAGCGGCGCAGTGACATAGATCCGCTTGATGCCACAACACGATTGCCCGGCATTGAAGAATGCGCCATCGGTCAGGGATTCGACTGCATGTGCAAGATCGGCATCAGCGCGCACGTAGGCAGGGTCCTTGCCGCCCAGTTCGAGGCCCGCGGTAGCGAAGCCGCTGCCAGTAGCCTTGACCACTGCCCGGCCACCGGCTACGGACCCTGTGAAACACACCGTATTGACTCGCGCGTCCGCCATCAGCCTCGCGGTGTCATCGTGAGACAGATGCAGAAACTGAAATACTCCGCGAGGTAGACCGGCCGCCGCAAAGGCTTCGGCAAACCTTTCGGCGCACAGCGGCGTCTGGTGCGAGTGCTTGAGCACGACCGCATTGCCGGCAATGAGAGCGGGCACCACCGCGTTCACGGCTGTCAGATACGGATAGTTCCACGGAGCAACGACCGCGACGACTCCAAGAGGAACACGCTTGATCTGCCGCGCGAAACCCGGTTTCGGCCCAGGATCGATTGGAGCAAGCGATTCCTTGGCGTTACTCAACATGTGGCGCGAACGCTCTTCGAAACCGCGTATCTCGTCTGGAGAGTGTCGAATCGGGCGGCCCATCTGCCAAGTAATCTCCTCGGCGATAGCCTCGCCCTTGGCAACAAACGCATCAACCGCACGGGTGAGCACTTCGACCCTGTCCACCAACGTCACCCTGCCCCACGACGCTTGGGCGCGCCGCGCGGTATCCAGCGTGGTATTGATCATAACCGCGTCGGCAAGGTTGCGTTCGATGTAGACGCGGCCATCGACCGGACTGATCGTCGTCAGGCGTGCGCTCATGGGGTGCTCATGAAGGTAGCGTTGATTCGCAGGGTCAAGCCGCTCTTGAGGGCACCCAGGTCCAGCAGCGTCCACTGCCACGTGTTGATGACTGAATCCGGTGCAAACAGCCCGCTGAGGATGTAACCGGCCGCCAGACCCGAGCCAATGGCCTGCACCGGCGACCAGGCGAACCAGTTACACCAGACGGACACCGGAGCGACGAGCTTGCTGTAGCGTACCCATGCGATAGCGCCGTAGACCGACGTGCCGCCGGCCTTATTGGGGAACAGTCCGGCAATCTCGGCATAAGTCAGCGACTGGATGATGCCGAGCCCAATCCACGCTATCCAGACTACCCAGGACGGCTTGCCAACCGTGGCTGCCACCGCGCCGATCGAGAAGAGCACGAGCGGCGGCACACCGCTCGCCACCCAGAATGCCCCCGTCCAGTCAATACCACGCTCGAGACCGGTCGTCTTGCGAGTCGACTCGGCGCTCGAGGCAGGTACGCTGTTTGCCGCGCTGCTCAAGGTGCCCCTTTTGGGTTGCTCGAGGGCCACAGAACTCAACTCTGCCACACGGTCAGTGGTCTGCGGAAGCTGCTACGATCCCCGGCGGACGTGGCGTGGTTGAGTGGGTGCCGTCAACGCTCGTATCGAGGTTACCATGGTAGCCATCACGACAAGTCAGATCGAGCAATTTGCGGCCGATGGCTTTCTCATTCTCGAGCGCTTCCTGGGCGCGGACGAGGTGGAGCGCGCGCGCATGCGCTTTGAGCCGCTCTTTCGTGGTGAATTCGAAACGGGGCTTTATCCGGATGAATGGAACTGGTGTGAAGGACGCGACCCGCCCGATCGGACGCGCCAGATCTGTAACGGCTGGAAGTCCGACCGGACCATTGCGCGCATCGTGCTCAAAGAAGAAATCGGTTGTATTTGCGCGACACTCGCCGGTTGGACCGGCGCGCGCGTTGGTCAGGACAATGTCCTGTGGAAGCCGCCCGGCGCCAAGCCGCTCGGCTTCCATCAGGATGACAGCTACTGCAACTGGGTGATCCCCATGGGCTTCACGACCTGCTGGATGGCGTTGGACGACACGAACGCATGCGGCGGGACGATCGAGTACGCGCGTGGCTCGCATCGCTGGGGCGTGTTTCCGAAGATCCGGCAGTTCCACGCGCCGGATGACTACCGCGAAGCGCTTCGGGCCGCGGCGCACTCCGTGGGTGCCAAGATCGAGCTCGTTCCCGTGGAAGTTCCCGCTGGCGGCTGCGCGTTCCATGCCGGCGGAACCTGGCACGGCTCGGATACCAATCGCACGCGCCAGCCGCGCCGCTCGCTCGTTACGCATTGCCTCGCGGCCGAAGCGAGATTTCATCCGACCGAAGTGAGCTACATCTACAGCCGCTATCACCGCATCGGAGATGACACCATGGATGAAAGCTTCTTTCCGATTCTATGGACGCAGTCAGGCTATCGCTCAGCCTACCTCGAGGCGTATTTGCGTGACCACCGCTCATGATGCCCCCTCAATCAGAACCTGTAGGTGAAGTCTACACCGTAGGTGCGCGGCTGATTCGTGGACACACGCGTGATGGTCGGCTGCTGCCAGGCGAACACGGTGTTGTCGATCGTGAGCGCCGCCACCTTGTTGGTTAGGTTGGTGCCGTATAAGTATGCGCCCCATTTTGCACCCGTGACACCCGCCCTGATGTCGAGGATGTTGTGCGATGGCAGCTCCTCGCGGAAGTACGCCTGATCTTCTATCGGTCCAGTCAGCGTGCTCGTCACGCGGACCATGCCGTTCAGCGCCTCCGTCAGGCGATGCGAGTAGTCGATCGCCGCGACCACGGTGTACTTCGGGACGTTGATGATCCTGATTCCCGGGTAGAACCCTGCCGCCTGCGCCTGGGGGGTCGGATCGTTGATCTCGGCCTTGGTGTACGCCCCGGAGAGATTGAAGTACAGTCCCTCGGTGACCCTCGTGGACGTCTCGACTTCAGGGCCGTAGGCACGCGCGTTACCGGCATTGACGTTGGCCGGATATCCGCACGTCAAGGAGACGACCTGCTGGATGTTGGTCCATTTGATGTAGTAGAAGTCCGCATTCACCGTGAATCGCCGGTCGGCGAATCTCCACTTCTCACCCAGCTCGTAGCTCCACACGCTGTCCGGTCCGTACTCCGGCTGCTTGGAGACGTACGCTCCAGGCGCGACCGGCAGGCTCGGATCCAGCTGATTCGCGAGCGGCACGTTGCAGTTGTAGGCTGCAGGATTCGCCTGCAGCTGCGCGACCGTCGGGATCGGGATCGGGAGATTCACCCCGCCAGGCCGCGACCCCTTGGCGATGGTTGCGTAGGCCGTGAAGTCAGGCGTCGGCGTGTAAGACAGATTGATCCTGGGCATCCAGTTGCTGCCGGTCTGCTTCGTATCCAGGATGGTGTGGTCCTGGTTGACCGCGGCCGTACCCAGGCCGGCCTGATCGGCGTGATTCGTGATCTTATAGTAGTAGTAGCGGAAACCGAGTGTGAGCCTGAGATCGTCCCGTAACTTGTAGTTGGCCTCCCCGAATATCGCGCCCTGCTTCATCAGGTTCGGGTTGTTGTCGTTGAAGACCACACCGTTTGGATTGGCGGCAAAACGGTTTGGGTAGATCGCAGGATTTTGAGGATTCGTGATGGGGAACCGCAGATAACTGTTGGGGTTGCACGGTTGATACGAGCCAGCAACGTTCGAGGGAGTGCAGCCGTTGCTATTGGGATCGACGAAACTGGCTCCCGGGGGACAGTATCCGGCGACCGGAGAGCCCGCGGGCGTCGGATAGCCGCAGGTGAGTACCGTCGCAAACCCGGGCTCCTGGTTGTAGGTCACGTAGCCGGAATCCAGGTGGGCCCCGTAGAGGCCTGCCTGCCACTGCAGGCGCCCGTTGCCATTGGAGGTGAAGCGCAGCTCGATGCTCGACTGCGAGGTGGGATCCGTCTCGACGTACAGACTCTGAACGAACGTCGTGAGATTGTTGATGTTCTGCAGCGCTTCCGTTGAGTCCGTCGACTGGTATACGTAACGTTGCCAGTAGGCTGGAGCCAGCGTCATGGTCACCGGCCCGAAGTTGTACACGAGGTCGAGGCTCGCCAGCTTGAACTGGTCGTAGTAAGGCTCCGGCTGGTCGTAAGGCTGGTACACGCCAGGGGGTTTCGGAAAGGGGTTCGGGTCAGTTCCCGTCGCCTGATAGTTGTTGTAGCCATCCGCATCGATGCGCTGGTACATGATCATCCCCGTGATCGACAGTGCATCGCTCGGCTTGACCAGCAGCGTCGCGCGCCCGGAAGCGAAGCGCTCGAGGTTCGAACCCCTGATGATCTTCGATGGCACGGCGTCCTGCACGTCCCCGCGATTGCAATAGTAGACGACGCACAGAGGGCTGGCTGCGGCGCTCAAGCTCGGTGTGTTCGGGAAAGGGAAATTGGGTATCACGTAGCGCGGAATCCAACCGCTCGTGTACCGGTCGGTGCCGACAAGGCGCAGCGCCGTGATGTCGCCCAGCGGAACGTTCAGCATGAAGCTTCCGCCCCCGTTCCAACTGCCTCCGGAGTCGGTGTGCGACAGATAAGTGTCGGTCGCCGCCTCCCACTGTTTCAGCTTCGGCTGGTTGGTGACGAGCTTGATGGTTCCGCCCATCGACCCCGCGCCGTACAGCGTGCCCTGCGGGCCGCGCAGAACCTCGACGTTGTTGAGGTCGAACAGGTCGGGATCGATCACTGTGCGCCCGTTGAGCGCGACGGCGGAAGCCGAAAGTGGAACCTCGTCCAGGTAAAAGCCGACGGTCGCCACCGAGCCGCCGGCCGAGGTCAGACCGCGCATTTCGTACTCGGTTTGACCCGGACCCGCGGTGCGGAACGACACTCCGGGGACGGCGGTCGCGAGATCCTCGAGCGTCGTGATGTTCTGGTTCTGCAGCTCGGCGCCGCTCAACGCCGAGAGGCTGATCGGCGTCTGCTGCACGGTCGCCTCGCGCTTCTCGGCCGTGATCACCACCTCTTCGAGCCTCTCGCCAGGCTCGGATTTCGCCGTCGAGGACTCTGCGGCGGACGTGCCGGCCGCGGTACATACGGGCGACGCCAGAATTGTCAACGCAATTAGGGTTGCGGTGACAAGCGATTGCATCTTCTCTGGGAACAAATAGCGACGTCCATGGCCGGCTTCGCTTGAGATCGAGAGCGCTCTAACCATGTGTTGTTCTCCGAGAATCACTCCAGATGCGCTACGCGCGCATCGCGGTCTGCCGGCCCCCTTGTGGCCGCAGACGTCAGCTCGAATCGGCAAAAGCGCAACTGGAGGATGTTGCGTCTTAGACGGATCGAGACTTTCCCAATGACTTGCGCAACATGAGAGATTATAACACGAATACCACGTGTGTGGATTCGAGGTCAACGCCTCCGAGTGTTGTTTTGCAGACACAGAGGACTGCAGCGTAAGGGGGACGTGTCCAGCCGTCGCAAACAAGTGAAGTGTTGATAGAAGCCGATGCCTGCGAACTGACACCATCCGTGCGCTGACGGCGGTCTTTCGCACCAGCTGATGCGAGGGCCGCACTCTCCCCCCGCCCGGCCTGAAGGCCGAGACCAAGTATTGACCGTTCCCTGACGTTTTTGCGTCGCGAGCCCTGCGATGTTTCGGCGTACGCGTTCTCGGTAATCAGCACCGTGTGAGAGAGTCGTTAAAGAAGCTCGGTAACCTCCGCCGCCGCATCGTCAGCCGACAGCCATATACTCGCAACGGCGTGATTCCACATCGGCAAGCCGCAACCCCAACGAACCTCATGCCGCCACGCCGGCAGCTGAAGCGGCGTGCCTGTTCTCCAGCGCCTCGCGTATGAGCTCGATGAGCTCCTTGACTACGAACTTGCCTTCGTTGCCGGTCCCCTTGAGTGCGTCCTCGAACATCGTGAGATCCTTCGGGCAGCTCACGACGTACACCTGCAGACCCGGAATTGCCGCCGCTTCGCGCATACGATTGTGCGCGGGCTTGTCCAAGCCGACAGGGTCCGGCATCCAGATCCGTCCGCCGCCTGCGCCACAGCAGAACGAGTTGGACCGGCAGCGTGCCATCTCGACCAGCTCGCAACCGAGCAAACGCAGAATCTCGCGCGGCGCGTCGTAACCCTTATTGAAGCGTCCAAGATGGCAGGGATCGTGAAAGGTAGCGCGCAGCCCGAGCTGACGAGTGATCTTTAGACGACCTTCCTGGAGGAGCTGCAGCACGAGAGTCGTGTAGTGCTGAATCTCGTAGCGGCCGCCGAAATCGGGGTACTCATTGCGGATGGTGTTGTATGAGTGCGGGTCTGTCGTGACGATGGTTTTGAAGCTCGCCGCTGACAGGGACGCGATGTTGGCGGCCGCCAGCACCTCGTACAGGCCCTCTTCGCCTACGCGCCTGACGTCGTTGCCTGCATTCGACTCCCCCTCATAGAGAATCCCGAAGTCGACGCCGGCCTGTTGCAGGAGCGTCGCGAAGCCTTGCGTCACCTTCTGATTGCGCGGATCGAACGATGCATAGTCACCAACGAACCACAGCACGTCGACGGGCTCCTTGCGCGCATCCTTGACGGGAAACGGCAACGCCTTGGTCCACGCCGGTCGCCTACGTTTGGATTCCCCGAAGGAGTTGCCGGTCTTGTGGATCGTCTGCAGCGTCATCTTCAGCTGCGGATCCATCTGACCCTCCTCGACGAGCTTGCGTCGCATCTGCACGATCACCGGCACGTGCTCGATCGCCACGGGACAGACTTCCACGCAGGCCATACAGGTACGACAGGACCACAATGTCTCCATGGCGACCTGACCCGGCCCCTTGCCATGCACATCCAGCTCGACTCGAGCCGGCAGCGCTGCGTACTCCAGCGTCTTGTTCGCAAATTCCCGCAAAGACAGAATGACATCGCGCGGCGAGAGCGGCGCCCCCACGGCCCGTGCCGGACAGGCTTCGTGGCAGCGGCCGCACTTCGTGCAGGCGTCCAGGCTCAGCAGCTGCTTCCAGGTGAAATCCGTGATGAACTGAGCGCCAGCGCGCTTCTGCTCCTCCGGTACGCGCGGCAGGCGTTGCGCGGCCAGAGGATCGCGAAGCATCAGCGACACTGCGCTCGTGAATATGTGATTGACCTTCGTGAAGGGAATCAGTCCGATGAAGAGGAGCGCCAGTACACCATGGAACCACCAGAAGTCCTGGCGCAACGCACCGCCGGCCCCGGCTGTCATGCCCGCCGCTCGCATGACCTCGGCGAGCACCGCGCCCGCGGGAGACCACCATCGGTAGTCCCAGACATCGGGTCTTCCCTGCAGCCACACGAGGCGCGCCGCTTCGAGCAGGTAGCCTGTTACGGCGATGACCAGCAATGTCCAGAGGAATGCCCAGTCTTCCCGCCGATAGCCGCTCCGGTCGTAATCCGGATCTCCCGGTCGGCGGTCCGGTCGCCCGTAGTCAAGCTTGGGTGGCCGCAGCCACCCGCGCCGATACATCATGTAGAGGAGTCCGCCGGTCAGCAGCACCCCAGCGACATCGAGCACCAGGGAGAACCAGAGATAGAACTCTCCGTGCCAGAAGTGAACCCCGAACAGCGGGCCCAGGATGTCATAGTCCAGCGTGATCGTGGCCGTGCCGAGAAACAACAGGACGAAGCCATAAAAGATGAGGCGATGAGCTGCGCCAGCGGCTCGGTCACGGCGCGCGATGGTGCGGTGACTCAACACAGTGCCGATCATCACCTTGAAGCGCGCAAGGAAAGGCCCGCCGATGTCGGCGGGCATGCCTCTCCGGTACTTCCTTACGTGCGTGTAGACACCAAAGCAGAAGACAGCGATGGCCCCAAAGGCGATCACATAGAAAATCCGGATGGCCGCGGGAGCGAAGTCCTCGAACAGCACCCGTGTGATGGCGTTCGGATCGCCCATGTGCATCAGGTCTGGTATTGCACCTGGGTGTTGCCTTCAGGCATATGCGATACTCCCCATACAGCGACTTCACGTCTGTAGGGCTTCGGGAACTGCGCGTTTGGTTCCTCAATCTCGCGCGCAAGCCGGTGCCCCGAGAAGGTGGCGTCCGCAATGAGCCGCGGCGCTTCGGCATCTCCAATCAGATAAACATCCTTCACGCCGTTCCCGGACCACTTGGCTTTGTCCGCCTTCAACTGCCGATAGAGTGAATCGTTGGAGTGGCGTCCCGTCACCAGCACGAGTGAGTCGAAATCCAGCCACCGATAAGTCTTGTTCTCTTCGCGCGGCAGCAGTCCGGGACCTCGATAGCTGCGCTTGGATCCCTCGCCATAGACGTCGTACACCTCGAGCCGTCCTGCCTCGATGCGCGAACAGAAAGTGTGGCCCAGCTCCTTCACGTGCAACTCGTGGAGACGCCGCATCATGTTGGGATACTCGAGTGTGAAATGCATGTAGTTGGCGAGATGCACGCCCGTGACGATGGTGATTTCGTGCCCCGCCGCAGCGAGTTTCTCCGCCAGACTGGGCGCCATGAAATAGGTGTCGGCGTTCAGGATCACGACGCGCTTGCCGATCGCCTTCTTGCCTTCCAGCACCTGCTCGGGGGTCAGCTGATCCGGCCGTGAGGCATCCGCGCCGGGGATCGGGTCGTGAGTGAGACAGTTCGTCCCATCGGTGTTCCAGGAGGAGCCCGTGGCGATGACGATCTTCTCCGCGCCGTACGCGAGAGCCGCCGCCGCCGTCATCGGCTTCTGACCCAGCGCCACCTGCGATTGCCTGCTCTTTTTGACGAGCTTGTTGATCTGCAGCTCGCGGTAGTCGCGGTGATAACCCCACTCGCCGAGGCCGGGAAGCGTGATGACCTGATTGACATGCCCGCCGATCTTCGCTGCCGTGTCGTACAGGTGGACCGTGTAGCCGCGCTCCATCAGCACTCGCGCACACTCGGCCCCGGATGGTCCGGCGCCGACCACCAGAATCGAGTCATCCGAGGTCTTTGTCGGGAACTTCTCCGGGTGCCAACCGCGCCGATACTCTTCGCCCGCCGTAGCGTTCTGTGTGCAGATCATCGGCGGGCCGCCGATCTCCCAGCGGGAGATGCATACGTTGCAGCCGATGCAGACTCGGATGTCGTCATAGCGTCCCTCCTCGATCTTCTTCGGCAGCCAGGGATCGGAGATCGACGGGCGGGCCGCGCCGATGATATCGGCGAACCCCTTCGTGACGATCTCCGTCATCTTCTCAGGGTCCGTGAAGCGGCCGACACCCAGGACGGGCCCCTTCACGACCTGCTTGACGATCTTGGTCCAGGGGACCTGGTGCCCTTGGAGGTAGAAGCGCGAGGGGCCTGCGTCCTCACCCCACTCCGCGATGTCTCCAACATCGATGTCCCAGAGGTCGACTAGCGGGTCGGCCAAAGTGGCGAACTTCACACCATCGCGTTCCACCTCGATGCCGGACTGCCCGTACAACGTATCGACGGCGAAGCGTGTAGCAATGGCGCAGTCCTTGTCCACCGCCTTGCGTACTTTCTCCAGGCTTTCGATCCAGAAGCGGGCCCGATTCTCGAGCGAACCGCCATATTGATCGCAGCGCTTGTTGTAATACGGAGAGAGGAACTGCAGCGGCAGATAGGAGTGCGCGCCATACACATAGACGATGTCGAAGCCGGCATCGCGAGCGCGCAGCGCGGCATCCACGTAGTACTGCTGCACCATCGCGATGTCGTCGAGGTCCATCTCCTTGCAATACGTCAGGGTCTCGAACTCCGAGGCGTACTGGCTCGGGCCGCGCGGCGTCGCACGTGATTCCATGTTGGGCGCGTGCGAGGCTCCGTACCACAGCTCGATACCGGCGAGAGCGCCATAGTTGTGGATGTGGTCTGTCATGGCTCGCAGGTTGCGCACATCGCCCGCGTCCCAGATCCGCGCCGAAAGGCGATGCGTGTCGTCGGATTCCGGGTGAATGGAGCAGTACTCCGTGTTGATTCCCGCCCAGCCCCCTTCCGCCTTCAGCGAGCGGTGTGCCGCCTGGAAGCCTGGGCGGTCAGAGCCTGCGCCGATGCAGTGTGGGACCTGGTAGAAGCGGTTGCGCAGAGTCTTTGGCCCGATCTGGATCGGCTGAAACAGAATGTCGTGCTTGGGATCGCGTGCCATGAGCTAACCTCTCTCGTGTCTGATCCGGTGTCGTGTGTTACTCCAGAGCACTTGATTCGTTGATGTGTGCGCGAGAGCGCGAATTTGCCGAGGCGCAGGGGCATCGACGACTGTTACTCGAGCGAGTTGGCGCCCATCAGCTGGCGTCTGGCGTAATGTAGGTGATTGGTGATGACGGCCACGGCCGTCTCGATATCGCGCGTGCGGATCGCTTCGTACATCGCCGCATGCTGCCCGTTGTACTCGGCAATGCGCTGCGGAGTCAGGACTTTGTCCTTCATGGCGTTCCACTGCCGGTGCGTGCGCACCTCGTTGATCTGACGATAAATCCAAACCATGAGCGGGTTGCGCGTGGCGTCCGCGATCAACTGGTGAAACTCCTTGTCCCACCGCGTGAAGCTTTCGCTGTCGCCGCCGGAGGCGTCCATGCGCGCGATCGCGCCCGCTAGATGCTCGATGTCCCGACCCGTCGCGTTCAACACCGCGAGCCGGACCATGGTCGGCTCCAACCCAACCCGTACATCGATTAGCTCGAGCGGACTCGTAAGCTCGGCGATGGCCTCGCCGCTGTCCGCGGCGCGGGAATTGACGAAGGTACCCGCTCCCAGTCGCCGCGTGACCAGTCGCTCAGTCTCCAGCCGGCTCAAAGCCGTGCGGATCGTGGCGCGCGAGGCTCCAAACGCCGACGCAAACTGGCGCTCCGCAGGAAGCCTCTCTCCGGGCGCATAGCTTCCGTGCAGAATCGCCTGACGCAGCTGTTCAGTGATCCACGAAGAGCCGCGCCCAAGGCCTGCCTTGACCGTAGCGTTATCGGTGGTCTGACCAATTTCAGGCATCGCGGCGCCCTGGAGCCAACACTGGCACAGGATTGGTTTGAAATCGGTACGAGGTGTGTGCCACTATCATTGGTCCACGTCAAGTGTTGGACAGCGTCTGGCGCACGGAGTGAGTCATCATGGCCTTTCCTGCCGCCACCAAGTACCTGATTATCGGCGCCGGCATCCACGGCCTGAGCACCGCTTGGCACTTGGGCCGGGCTCTGCGGCAATCCGGCCGCGGCAGCGGCCAAGACATTCTGGTCGTAGATAAGACCGGCATCGCGGCCGGTGCCTCTGGCATTGCGTGCGGCGTCATCCGCAACAACTACTACCAACCCGCCATGCGCCGGCTGATGGCGCACAGCGTCTCGGTCTGGGAAAGCGACCCGGAAGCCTTCAGCTATCACCCCGTGGGCTACATGCAGATCAGCCCGGAAGTCATGCACGAGCAGGTCGCGAGCATTGCCCAACAGCAGAAGGAGATCGGCTACGAGTCGGTCTTCATCGAGGGTGAGAACGACTCATCCCGTTACATGAAAGGGCTGTTCGAGGACTGGCAGGCCAAGGGCATCACTTCGGTGCTGCACGAGAAAAAGGGTGGCTATGCCAACAATATTGCCTCGATCCACGGTCTGGCGCGCAACGCCGAGAAGGAAGGCGTCAGGATCCTGACCGGCGTCGAGGTAACCGGCTTTCAAAAGGACAACGCCGGGGCCGTCGAAACGGTGATCACCGACAAGGGCAATATCGACTGCGATTTCGTCGTGGTCGGCGCGGGTCCCTGGATCAAGCAGATTTGGGGCATGCTGGGGCTTGCGCCTGCGATCACAATCAAGGGTCGGGATGGCAGACTGCATGAGAACGTCCCGATGTGGACGTTCTGGTCCCTCCAGGAGGGTACGCTCGGCGTCGATCCGAGACTGCAGCGCACCAATGACGGGAAGATGCCCCCGGTGATCCACATAGACACCGATGCAACTCTGTATTCCGACGTCGATCACTCCATGATCACCGATCGCCTCTGGGGCATCTACTACAAACCCGATTTCCATTTCGGCGGGATTCAGGGCGGGGCCATGCCCTTGAAAGTGAAGGCCGACCCGGCCACCGTGAAGATCGATCCCTATGGGCCGGCATCCCCGGACTTCGTGGTCGGTGAGGACTTCGCCCACCTGTGGTGCTCGGCTCTCGCCTTCTGTCAGAAGCGCTTCGAAGGCAAGCTCGCGCAGTTCAAGCGCGAGCCCTCCGGAGGTATCGGCTCCTTCACGGCCGATAATTTCCCGGTCTTCGATCGCTTCTGCGAAAACGTCTACGTGACTGCCGATTCGAACCACGGCTACAAGATGATCGGCGTCGGCCAGCTCGTGGCCGAGGACATCTGCGGCCGGCCGAGCGAGCTTCTGCAGCCATTTCGCTTCTCGCGTTTCGCCGAGGGTAAACTGCATCCGACTTCCAACAGCCCGTTTCCGTGGAGCTAGGACATCGTGCCGCCACGATGACTGGAGGGTACGTCCATGACCGATCTGGAAGCCCATGTCGGTGCCGCAGGTCGCGACGAGCTCGTCAAGCAGGTTCAGGACACGATCGACCGGTTAGGCATCCAGTACATCTATTATCAGTTCGTCTCCGTCACCGGGCGCATCGTCGGCAAGGGTATCCCGGCCGATCATTGGCAGCGCATCGCTGAGCGCGGCTTTCAGCTCGTCTACGGTTCGACGGCCAATCTATTCGTCGATCGCTACAGGAACTACATCGGCTATGGACCGGAAGCCTCGGAGCTCATCGGCATTCCGGATCCGGAGACCTTCGTGCAATTGCCCTGGGACAAGCGCGTTGCGCGGGTCTTCTGTACCTGCTTCCGCAACCGGGAGGAAAGCGAGAATCCGGGTGGGCACCTGAATTCCGACTGCCGTGGCAACCTGCGCCTCATTCATGAGGCATTCAAACAGGCCCACAACGGTCTGCATCTGCGCCATGGCTGCGAGCCGGAGATGATGTGGCTCAAGAAAGGCCCGGATGGCCTGCCCGAGGGCGGCTTCACCAAGCCCAACTGCTATCACATCGACCAGTTCGAGTCGCTGCGCCCGGTCTTCATGCGCGTCATCGATTATGCGCGCGCCATGGGTCTTGACATGATTCAAGGCGATCACGAGGACGCGCCCGGTCAGCTCGAGCTCAACTGGATGTTCGATGACTGCCTGCGCACGGCAGATCGACTCACTACCTATCGCCAGATCTGCGCCCAGGTGGCGCGCGAGGTGGACCTTATCGCCTGCTTCATGTCGAAGCCGTTCATGGGCGTGTCGGCCTCCGGTTGCCATCACAACCTTTCGCTCTGGCGGGGCGGTGAGGAGAAGCTCAACAAGCTCGGACGCGAGAGCCTCCCGGGGCTCGAACAGAACTTTACGTACCTGCAGGGAGGCGAGAATACGTTTCTGCCGATGCCGGGCCAGAGCAAGCCTGGCCCGACTGGACTGTATTGCATTGGTGGCGTCATCAAGCACGTCGGCGCGTTGACGGCGCTCGGCTCTTCGACGGTCAACTCCTACCGGCGCCTCTGGGACACGGGCTTCTGGGCACCCGTGTACGCCGACTGGGGCTATCAGAACCGCACCTGTGCGCTGCGCATCTCGGCTCCGGGTCGATTCGAATATCGCTCGGTGGATTCGACCGTGAATCCGTATCTGATGGCAGCAGGTCTGCTCAAGGCGTTCGATGACGGCATCAAGCAGAAGCTCGATCCAGGCGAGCCTGAAGGACGCAACATCTATGCTGCCCTCGCCGCCGGTAAGAAAGTGAAGAAACTACCCATGTCGCTCGGGGAGGCACTCGGCGAGCTGGATATGGACGAGACGATCAAAGCGGCGCTGCCGGGTGAAATGTACCGGGTCTTCACTCACTACAAGCGCGACGAGTGGGAGAAGTTCATGGCCACCGTGACGGAGTGGGATCTCAAGCAATATTGGGACTATCTGCCCTGAGGGCGCACGCGTCCAAACGGCGCAAGAGGCAAAGATCATGTGTGGAATTGCGGGATTGATTCATCGCGGCCGAACCGGCGATGTGGGTCAGGAGATGGCTGCGATGCTGCAGTCTATGAAACATCGCGGGCCCGACTCGACCGGTTACGCCCTCTATGGCAAGCCGCACGGCAAGGAGTTGGTCATCCGCTTCAAAGTGGCCGAACAGGATGAGATGTCCAAGGGCTTCGCGATTCACCGCCAGGTGAAGGAGCGGCGCAGCGAGGTCGACCGCCGCCTCGCTGAGCTCGGAGCCAAGATCCTCGAGGAACAGGCGGCGACGGATTACGCCTTCCGGTTGCGTATAAGCTATGACGGCGACCGCCGCCGACTCGCCGACTACATCGAGGACGTCGAGGGCGCCGAGATCCTGTCCATCGGCCATGGCCTTGAGCTGATCAAAGATCTCGGCGATGCGGACCGCGTCGCCAACCAGTACTCCCTGCGCGGCATTGTCGGCACACACGCCATCGGCCACACCCGCATGGCGACGGAATCGGATGTCGACATTCGCTCGGCGCATCCCTACTGGGCTTATCCCTTTGCCGATGTCTCCGTGGTGCACAACGGCCAGCTGACCAACTACTGGAACGGCCGGCGGGCATTGGAGCGCCGTGGTCACCGTTTCGTGTCAAATTGCGATTCCGAGCTAATCGCGGTCTACCTGGCCGACAAGATGGCGCAAGGCGCAACGCTCCAAGACGCCATGACAGCCTCGATCGAGGAGCTCGATGGCGTCTTCACCTATCTGGTGGCGACCTCCGATAGCCTGGGAATGGCGAAGGACGTGATGGCCGCCAAGCCGATGGTGCTTTACGAGAGTGACCGGTTCATCGCGCTCGCCTCCGAGGAGGTCGCGATCCGCAGCGTCTTCCCGCGCGAGATAGATACCTGCGATCCGTATGAGGGCGAGGTGCGCGTCTGGCAGCATTAGTCAATCGGGTCGGCATCAAGAGCTACGAGGGACATCATGGCAGTCACGACAAAAGCTACCGAACTGGGGATGCACACCGAGCAGCTCGCCGGTCGCACCCAGCAGCGCTTCTTCCAGCCGGAGGAGCAGGAGCGCTTCACGTATCCACAGGCTTTCGAGGTAGATTTCAAGAAGCACGCGGAGTTCGACGCGGCCGCGATGACCCCGAACGAGGTCAATCTGAAGCTGCGCGAGCTCATGGGTCAGGGCTTTGGCACCATCGTCCTGAAGAATCCAGGCGCCAAGCATTCCCTGGCGGTCGGAATTCTCAACCGCCTCAACCTGACTATCGAGGGCAGTCTCGGCTATTTCGGCTGCGGGCTGATAGACGGGCCGAACATCCGCATCAAAGGCCGCGTCGGCTGGTCCTGCGCCGAGAACATGCTCGCGGGGACGGTCGTGATCGAGAAGAACGCGGGCTCAACCTTCGGTGCCGCCATGCGTGGGGGGGACCTTGTCTGCAAGGGCGATGTGGGAGCTCGCGTCGGCATTGACATGAAAGGCGGCACGATCATCGTCGGCGGCCGAGCTGGCGCCTTCTGCGGCTTCATGATGCAGCGGGGACGCATGGTGATCGTCGGTGATGCAGGCAAGAACCTGGGCGACTCCATGTACGACGGCACGATCTATGTCGGAGGCAGTATCGGGGGCCTCGGGGTCGATGCCATACCGGCGGAGATGACCGACCTCGAGGTGCAGTGGCTCGAGCGCAAGCTGAAGATGTATGGCCTTGCGGCGCCGCGCGGCGCCAGGAACATGCAGAAGATCTCCGCGGGGCGGCAGCTGTGGAACTACGACAATCTCGAACCCGCCGAGAAGAAGCTCATTCTCTAAAAGTCATTGATCCGCAGGGCTTAAGCATCGAGCGAGTCCCGGAAAGGAAAGCAACACATGGCGAAGGAAAAGAAGGCTCCGGCCACGGCACCGGCGGTGAAGAAGAAACTCAGCCGCAACACTCATGTGCTCGGCCACAGTTTCCTCTTCACACCCGAGGTCATCGATGACATCCACATCAAGAGCGAGCTCGGCCGCTACCGCATGCGCGGTTTCTCGCTCTTCAAGAAAATTCCCAGCTGGGACGATCTGACGTTTCTGCCGGGTACCCTGACGCGTTTCGTCATTGAAGGCTATCGCGAGAAATGCGAAACGAAGACCGTCATCGGACCGCGTGCCAAGCGGCCGCTGGTCCTCGACATCCCGGTTTACATCACCGGTATGAGCTTCGGCGCGTTGAGCTATGAGGCAAAAATCGCCTTGGCGCGCGGTGCGACGATGGCCGGTACCGCAACCTGCTCTGGCGAAGGCGGCATGATTCCCGACGAGCGTCGCTATTCCTCCAAGTGGTTCTATCAATGCATCCAGTCGCGCTACGGCTTCAACCCGCACCACCTGCGCCTCGCCGATGGGTGCGAATTCTTCATCGGCCAGGGCTGCAAAGTCGGCCTGGGTGGTCACTTGATGGGCCAGAAGGTGACGGACCAGGTCGCAGAGATGCGCTCCCTGCCGGCAGGCATTGACCAACGCTCCCCTGCCCGCCATCCGGATTGGCTGGGTCCTGATGACCTGGCGCTCAAGATCCAGGAGATCCGTGAGGCCACCAACGGGGAGATCCCGATCCAACTCAAGTTGGGTGCAGCGCGCGTGTACGACGACGTGCGCATGGCTGCCAAGACCGGGCCTGACAGCATCTACATTGACGGCATGGAGGGCGGCACCGGCGCCGGGCCGCACATCGCGACCGAAGAGACCGGCATCCCGGGTATCGCCGCCATCCGTCAGGCTCGCAAGGCCCTCGATGACGTGGGCAAGACCGGTGAAATATCACTCGTTTATGCGGGCGGCATTCGCAATGGCGGCGATGTCGCCAAGGCATTGGCGCTGGGGGCGGATGCTGTCGCGATCGGTCACTCCGTCCTGATGGCCCTCAACTGCAACAAGGACATCCCCGAGGCCGACTACGAGAAGGAGATCGGAGTCGAGCCAGGCTATTGCTATCACTGCCATACGGGACGGTGCCCGGTCGGCATCACGACGCAGGACCCCGTTCTGCGTAAGCGTCTGGATCCGGACAGCGCAGCGGAGCGCGTCTACAATTTCCTCCACTGCCTGACCATCGAATGTCAGATGATGGCCCGGGCCTGCGGCAAGACCAACGTACACAGTCTGGAGCCCGAGGATCTGGCCGCGCTCACCATGGAGGCTTCGGCCCTTGCCATGGTGCCCTTGGCCGGATCGCAACACACCGTCGGCCGGCCCGATATGACTCGCTACTGAAGAAGTGACCTCACCATGGCCAAAGTAACTGAGCTCAGCAAATACGCGCGCGCCAGGAAGGCGGCGAGAGCGGCCAAACCTGACGCCAAGGCTGTCGGGAGAGCCGCAGGCGCCAAGAACGCCGGCACGCGGTCGGGCGGCGCACCCAGAAACGGCACCGCGAGCGACTCGAAGGACATCGATCACTTCATCAAGGCCGCGGGCCTGGACACGCGGCGGGAGAAGGAGATTGGCCAGCACATCGGCTATCGCTATGACGTCAACCTCGTTCCCGACTACGGCCGACTCACGCCTTTCCTGAAGAAGTACCTCGAAACGATGGGCTGGTCTGACCTCAATTGGCTCGAGGATGTGCACTTGGGTTATGAGGAAGGGAAGGCGGCTGTGTTTGACCGCAACGTCAACGGTTGGGTCACCGTGCCCGCGGGGGTCAAACTCCCGGACAATCAGCAGGACCGCGACATGCTGGCGCGTGAGCTGCTGATCAAGTTCCAGACGTCCCCTCGTCACCCGCTCGTAGAGCTCAACAACGCTTACCGCAAGTTCTGACTGCGCTTTAACGCGCTTCAGGCTTGCGGAGCTCGGCGGTAGCTCGAGGCGCGGGGCCAGTCCGGGCGAAAAGAGAGGATCTCGACGCCAGGCGGAAGGTGTGGATTGAACATCATGTTGTGCCAAAGGGTCGCCTGATAAAACATTTGAGACTCGGCGAGTCGCGCGACCGCGCAGGGAATTCGGTAGCCTTGCGCGTACTGTTCGAAGTCGAGAATGCAGTGCCCTTCGCTCAAGAGTCGTGCGGCGAGCTGCGAGCCTGGTCCGAAGAGTGCCGTGATGAGGCCTGAGAAGCGGGTCGGCTCCTGAAAATAGCTGCCTTGCAGGATATCGAGCATATTGTCGTAGCGCTCGTTCGGGTCCTGAGTCCTGCAGTATTGATACCGGAACAGCTGAGTGCTGTTCTCCGGTTCGGCCTCGACGATCAGTGCCACGATACCGGGCGAAAGCTCATCGCCGTTGCACCTCGTGACGCGCGGCCGCATGCCAGCGGAAGGCCGGCCGCCATCCTCCCGCGCTGCCAATTGTCTGATGCGGCACTGCCAGCCCACGAATTCGCGGCACAGAGCCTGAGCGGCGGCTCGGTTGAGGACGACATTGCCAGGCGAGTGCATCATTGCATCGATTGCTCAGCCAGTCCCAAGAGCGGTCATTCGGCATCAGTCCGTTGGCGCAACAGACGGACCGCCATGATCTATATGCGCTTGTTGGACCGCGGGTGTAGTCCACCCTGATCTCACGCCCCAGACAAAGAAGATCAAGGCAAAGACTGCGACGACCACGAGGTCCCAGCCCGAAATCAGGTAGTCACGACCCCCGAACCTTGCGCTTCCGGCCCATGAAATGCACGCGATGCTCGGCAAGTAGAAGATCAGCCACCACGACGCGCGCAATTGTTGGAGAAAGCCCACCCACCGCTGTTTCGCCTGATAAAAGAGGTACACGGGCAGTGCGACGACCATCAAAAGGATGATCTCTCCGGTCAGCGGCCACCTGGCCCAGTAGAGGAGCTCGGTTGCGAATATGAATGCAGCGGATGCAATCAGCGGCAGTGCGACAAGCCGGAACGGTCGGTGCATTCTTTCGGCCGTGCGCCGCAGCGCCAACGCGCTGACGGGCCCGGTCAAATACGAGATGATCGTCGAAACGGATATGGCTGCGGCCAGAGTTCCCCAGCCGCGGAAGAAAAACAGAAACAGGAACGCGACCACGAGATTGAACCACATCGCCGGTCGTGGAACTCCGTAAATGGGATGGAGCGTGCCAAGCAGTGGGGGCAGCGTGCCGTTGCGCTCCATGCCATAGATCATTCTTGCCGTGCTTGCCGTGTAAGTGATGCCAGTCCCGCTCGGGCTCACGAATGCATCTGCATACAACAGCACGGCGAGCCAATTCAGATTCACGATGAGCGCGAGCTGAGCGAACGGCGAGCGGAAATCGAGACCCTGCCAGCCGAGCCTTGCCAGCAAATCCGGCGGCACCGCTCCGAGGTAAGCGACCTGCAAGAGCACATAGACCACGGTGGCAAGCAGGATCGAACCGAGCACTGCAAAGGGAATGCTGCGCGCCGGGTCCCGCGCCTCGCCCGCGAGGTTCACAGGGCTTTGGAATCCGTTGTAGCTGAAAACGATACCTGCCGTGGCCACTGCCGTGAGGACTGCTGCGAAGTTGGCCGAGCTCGGCTCCCTATCCATGGCGATACTGAAATTCTGGGTGTGAAAGCCGGAGGCAATCAATGCGAGGGCCGTGACCGCCGGAACGACCAGCTTGAAAGTTGTGATCGCAGTATTCGAGCGCGCGAAAAGCTTCACGCTCCAGAAGTTCAGGAGAAAGTAGATGATGACGAGGACAGCGGCAATCGCGAGGCCCGACACGGTCAGCTCGCCGTGCCCGTCAGACAGTTGCACGTAGAGGTGGTGCGCCCATTGCCAGGGCCATGAGGCCATGTACTGCACGGATGCTTCCGCTTCCACCGGGACGGTCGAAGCGATGGAGATCCAATTCGCCCAGGCGGCAATGAACCCGACCAGTGTGCCGTGCGAATAGTGGCCGTAGCGAACCATGCCGCCGGACTCCGGAAACATCGCGCCAAGCTCGGCGTACGTGAGGGCTATTGTGGTGATGATCGCAGCGCCCACCACCCAAGCCCAGACGGCACTTGGACCCGCAAGGCCGGCGGCGCGCCAGGCTCCAAACAGCCACCCGGATCCGATGATCGAACCCAACCCGGTGAGCATCAAAGCGAAGGTTCCAACCTCGCGGCGGATCGGAGTGGTCACTGCGCAAACCCTTGTCCGCTAACTGCAAGTTACTGGTGACCTAACTACTGGTGATCATTTCGAACCGGCGCCTTTCGAAGGCCGCGCGATCAGTGAGCCCCACTGCATCACAAAGGTCCGGCGCGTAGATTCGGCAAGGCTCTCGCTTCGCGACCGCTGTGTCGAGCTGACGGAGTAACTCGCGGACGTCGAAATCGGCAGGCGCAGCGATCCGTCCGGTGACCACGTGCTTTTCTACTGTACATTCGTGCCTGTGATCGAGATCCGGGTTTCGCCAGCAACTCGCACATAATCGAATGAAGTTTTCCGAATGCGAGTACACGATGGCGTCACGCTCCAGATCGTCGGTCGCATCGGCGATCTGCCCTGCTGACTCCTGAGTGCCAGCAAAGTCGAACATACGATAGTTGTTCCTGATCAGTGTTACGAGATGAGGAAAGACTGGTACTTTTTCCTTGCCGTATGTGTGATACGTAATGGGCGCTCCATCGAATAGAACGACGTCGCCATAGTCGATACCCAGATCTTCATAGAGCACGCTTCGTATAATCCCGTGGCAAGGGCTGAGGCGCTCGACCCAAATGGTCTCTTCGAGGCCGGGGTCGTCCGAGTCCGCAGCGCGCTCGGCGAGAGGCCGTTGCGCAAGTCTGACCTTGCACCGGGGATACTTGCCGTCCGGCAGTTCGAAGCGACCCATTTCGATTTTCTGATCGAGTCGCTTCCAGACCTGCAATGCCAAGGCACCCTCCCCGGCGCCAGTGGCGCAGATTCCGAGGTTCCATTCGTAGCTCTCGGGCCACCTGTCAGCCAGCGCTTCGGCGGTTTGATTCGCGATCATGCCCTCACGGAAACGCCCGCGAGTCTTGAGGAAGAGCCCGAAGTCGTAGTAGCGATTGCTGTCCTTCGGGTTGAGCTCGATAAGTCGCCTGCAGCATCTCTCTACGACTTCGTCCCTTTGTCTCGCCATCATTCTCGCCGCTGTTGCTAATCCCTGGAGTAGTTGAGTCTCGGCCTCGCCTCCTTTGGCCTTCTCTGAGAGCTCCGTCAGAGTGTTTACGACGTTCAAGAACAATGGACGCTCGGGGGGCGGAGCGTTCAGGAGGTCGATATCTCGCACCTCTTCGAGCGCCTGGCCCAGCAAGCCCAGCACCGACGCGTTTTGACAGTGTGCACTGTAGATCTCGGCCAGCGCGTGGAGTGCCTTCTCTGTTGGAAGATGGCCGCTTTCCACGATTCCTACGAGTGATAGTGCAATGGTTTCCTGGCCGCGCTGCGCACTTAGGAGCGATTCCACACGCATCCACGCCGCGTCGTGACGCCCCGCCGTCGCATCCTCAATGATTCGTGCGACTATCTTTTCAAGCTCGTCGATTCTCATACTCCCCTCTCCGTGACGAGGGTGCAGAGAACTACATTCTTGCACAGATACCGCGGTGGCGAACGTCTGCAATGGAGAGATCGACGGAGATGCTTCGATGGCGGCAAGTGGCCGAGGGCCGCGGGTGCTCTACTCGGTCCGTCCACATTGCCGGATTCAAGCGGCCATAATGGCAGGGAGCGATGCTGCGACCGTGACGCTCGCGGCAACCGCCTGAATCTGAAGGGCGTAACTGCCATAAAGCTCGAGCGCCCCCGCTACAATTTACGCCATGTGCGGGCGCCCCCGATTGTAATGCTGCGCCCAAGATCGCAGAGTGGCCCGCAGATGAGATTCAGACAGCGGAATCACCGTATCCAGACACTCCCTGCGAATTGTCCCGATCACCCGCTCGCAGACCGCGTTCATCTGCGGACTAAGCGGTGCCGACTTCAACACCGAGATCCCCAGGACGCCGATCGACCGATCCAGCTCAGCAGAGAAGATGCTGTCGCGATCGTGAATCAGAAACCGATGCCCGCTCTGCAACCCGACTACTTCCCGCAGCTGCTGCAGTGTCCAGGCGGCATTCGGGTGTCCGGTCACATTCAAATGCAGTAACCGCCGACTGCCGTGCGATTCTTCGAGGAACGTTCTGTCCTGCCACCCTAGACTGGCCGAGAATCTCAGCTGCATTTGACCATTTTAATTGTGGCTTTATTTTGGTCAAGTCCATTCTAAAGTCCACTATATATTAGTCATACGGGCCATCGGTTGGTGGGTTGGTGAAGGCCCTGGGACCGAGGACCGCAGCTCCCCAGACACCTAAAATCGTGTGTGATCGCGGGAACGGACGGGTGACAGCCACGCTTATCTGATGCGGTGGCGCATGAGGGCCGTAGGGAATGGAGATATCGCACCCCCGCTACCACAGTATTCACGGTCGTGCCGTCGGATTTAGGTGGATGCCGCCGAATCAGGGCCCCGCTACTTGCGCATTCGTGATGAGCAACTCCGCTGCTGCCCGCTCCCTGTTACTTCGCCGGCTTGAGATCGAACGGCAATGCATCGAGCCATTTGCCGAGTGGAAGGAGCTTGATTCCGGACTTCTCCTGCGGTCGCTCCAGGTTCAGGACGAGCTGCAGCGATTCCATCGGCTTCAGTTTCTGTGTGTAGTACCTCAGCGCGGTACTGACATCGCCATCGGAAGCTTTGACTTCGATCAGCCAGTTCACGCGCCGATTGTGAGTGACAACGAAGTCAACTTCTCGTCCTTCCTTGTCGCGTAGATAGAAGACGTCCCAATTTTCGCCGAACGCATCTTTGCGGAATTGGGTGAACTTCAAAAGACTACTTGCCACGAGATTCTCCAGCTGTGCCCCTCCCGTTGCGTCGTAGGCGGCTGCGCAGTCGAAGAAATAAACTCGCCGGTCCTTGCGGATGCTGCGGGACAGACTGCTCGAGAACGGCGGTAGCAGAAACACCAGATAGAGCTTCTCGAGCAACTCGACCCAGGCTTTCGAAGTGGGCGGGGAAATGCCGAGATTTTGGGCCAGATTGTCGTAGTTGGTCGGCTTTCCCACGCGCTCGCGGAGCAGCTCCACCAGATCCGCAGGTCCACGCCATGAACTCACGCGCGACAGGTCGCGCAGATCTTCACGCGTGACGAGCTCCATCCGGTCGTTGCGAAGACGCGCGGCTTCTTCGGGATTGAGAAAGGCTTCTGGAAATCCACCAGCCTGCAGCAGTCGACGAATCCGTTCTTCGAGACTCATGTCGGGTAGAAATTGCCTTGACTCGGCGACATCGATGGGATGCAGTCGATAGAAATAAGTTCGACCGGTTAACGCATCTCCGGTCCTGCGAAACGCGTCGAGCCGCGCGCTTCCCGTCACGAGCACCGGGGGCTTGTTGCCAAATTCGTCCACGACTCCTTTGAGAAGATTCTTCCACTTCGGCGCTTTGTGAAGCTCATCGAGAACAATGAGCGATGCATCCTTGGGCCAGGCCACCTCGCGGATGACCTTGCGATCTTTGGCGATGTCCCAGTTGAGGTACTGCCCCCGGTCATCCAGCAAAGATTTTGCGAGCGTGGTTTTCCCACACTGGCGAGGGCCAGCTAGGAGAACCATTTTTTTCTGCAGGTCATGGACCAGTCGCGAAGTCAGGTAACGCATTTGACCATTCTAATGGAGACTTTATTTTGGTCAAGTCCATTCTAAAGTCCACTATATATTGGTCACACATCCAGTCGACTCCAGGTTCCCGGAGGTTCCAAGACACGGAAAAGACGTCGGCGTTGGAACGTCGCAACGGGGGCGAGGCACCCTCAGAGTGGTGCTGGTTCCGGCTTTGCGGTGATGCTCGCAGCAACTGCCTGAATCTTACGGCAAAGAAATGTGCCGCACGCATATCGCGAGGGCTTCGACGTCACCACCAGCCGCGCCCCGCATCGTTCGCATACCAGCAAGCCGGAAAGCAAATAACGACGAGGCTGGCCGACGCGCTGGCCGGTAGCGCGCTCCTTCAGGCGCTGCTGCACCCTCCCCCACACGTCTGCCTCGACCAGTGCCGGGCAATCGGTCGCGACCCACTCGCTTTCCGGCCGCTCGCGCCGTGTGCGTCGGCCGCTGTCGGGATCCTTCACCCAGGTGGAGCGATTCCACACGATCCGTCCCACATAGCGCTCATTCTGCAGAAGCGGATTCAGAGTGGAGATGAGCCAATAGCCGTCCTTGCGACGCACCGAGCGGTGCCAGCTCGAGCCGGGCGACGGAACTTTGCGGACGTTGAGGTCGCGCGCGATCGATTTCATCGACTCGCCACGTGCGAATCGTTGGAATATTTCGCGCACGATCGCAGCCTCAGCGTCGAGCACCTGACCGCCGCTGTCATAGCCATACACTTTGCCGCCAGTGGGTCGCCCCGCCATGGCACGCATTTGGAGCGCCGAGTGTGTTCGGACCCTAATGCCGGCACGCAGTTCATCGGACATGAGGCCTGACAATCCTGCTTGCATCCGAGCTTGCGGGCTGTCGCTGTCAAACCCGTCGAGCACGCCAATGATGCGCACCCCACGGAATCGCAGCCGGTCGAGCAGTGGTGCGAGCTCCTGGCTACGTGAGAGGCGTGTGAGATCAGCCGCGAGGAGGACATCGCCGAACTGCAATTCAGACAAGATGACGCAGTTGGCCGTCCATTTCTCTAGGCGGCGTTGGGGTGCTGCAGGAAAGCTCGGGCCTCGGCCTTCAACACAGTCAACAGCGAGTTTGCTCGCACGATGGCGGCAAGCTCGTTCTGCTCAGCCGAACTCAGCTGCCCTTCGGTGTTCCGCTCCGCCAAGTCCTCATACCGGGCTTGAACCTCATTGTCAGCCTGCATGCGCAACAACAGCGCCGCAAGCTCCGCGTTCAGCCCACGGCGGAGGGGCCGTAGTAGCTGTTCAAGAGCACTTCTGTCGGTCATATCAGCCATGCTGAACACCCTATCCGAAGGGGTCGCCGAGCGGCAAGCTCCCAAGAGTAAGCGCAGGGTTCACAAATGAGACATTAACGAAAACAATGACTTATGCATTATATTACCTCAGTCTCACGGCTGACCGCAATCGAACAATCAGACCGAATCCCGGACCATGACTACGCACGGCAGCCGGCGGATTTCCGGCTGTCACGCTTCAATGGTGCCCCGGTGGCCACTTCAAAATCCCCCACCCATGGCCGGGTCAAAATCCCTGTCGTCCGCAAAATACCGGTCACGCGAAAGCAGCCGCGAGCGAGTATTCATGATGCAGCCCACCAAGGACTGATGCGGCTCGAACGGCATAGGATTCTCCGCGACGATGTCGCGAAGACGGCTCCGGGATGGCTTTCGTGATGACCGGCGGATCGGGAACCCCGGGACCCAGCGCCATGTGCGGGCGCCCGCCATTATAGTGGGCGATCCAGGACTTTAGGATAAAACGCAGGTGGGATTCGGACAGTGGGATCAGCCAGTCCAGACATTCCCGGCGGATCGTGCCGATCACGCGTTCACAAATGGCATTCATCTTTGGACTGTGCGGCGCTGACTTCAGCACCCTGACCCCGAGGGCCCGGATCGACTCGTCGAGGTGGCTTGCGAAGATACTGTCGCGATCGTGAATCAGGAATTTGTACCGATCTTCGTAGCCGACCACCTCACGCAACTGTTGCAGCGTCCAGGCAGCGCTCGGATGGGCGGTGACGTTGCAGTGGATCAATCGACGGCTGCGATGCTCGATCACCACAAACACATACAGCACACGAAATGTCGCGGTAACGGCGACGAAGAAATCGCAGGCAATGATCCCCTGGGCGTGCAGGCGCAGGAATGTCGCACCAGCGCAAATCGCCTCTCGGCCGACCTCGCGGACGCCGGGGCAGGGTGGCTGATAGTCTTGCCGCGTTCGCACTAGTTGCGCGCCTGGAGCGCACGC